>JARBUQ010000235.1 GCA_029239545.1 Paenibacillus sp. | reverse complement strand
GGGCCGAGTTACTCGAAAAAGTCGAGCAACTCCCGCCGTTCGGGCCCATCGAGGGCTGAGTTACTCGAAAAAGTCGAGCAACTCCCGCCGTTCCGAAGGCTGATACTATCGCTTATTCTACTCATTAGGGAAGAGCCGGGAAAAAATTTGGAAAACCACCAATATTCTTTGGGGACCTAAGGAGCAACCAATTAGGACACGAGCAGGAATGGCGCCAAGTGTAGACCAAACTCAGAAAGAATGGGATGTGGTGAAATGAATGCAAACAAGGAGTGGACGATTGCCGTAGTGGGTGGCGGTGGAAGGATTACGGGAGCAACGATTCTGGAACTGCTGGTTCGATCAAAGATCCGAGGCGGCCGAGTACGGTTGTACAGCCGATCGCGCGATGCTGTAGAGCTGAATCTCCAGCTTGCCGACCGTGTATGTTCAAAGGACAATCGATTGTTTGAACTTACTACTGCCGAGTCGCTCGATGAGGTGTTGCAAGGGGCCGATATTGTCCTGTATGGAGCAACAGCAGGGCTTGAAGCCTATGAGCCTTTTCAGGCGTTCGGCGTTTCCCAAGGGGCGCATATTCTTCATGTCGGGGAAGCTATGGCACGTCTGTGTCCGGATGCTTGGTTTCTCGTCCTGACTAATCCACCGGACATTTCGCTTAGTGCAGTCTACCGCCGCTTCAAACTGGAAAAGGTGATTGGGCTGTGCAACGCAGCAAGGTTCAATAGAAAGGTTCTAGCAGCCTATCTCAATTGCGAAGAAGAGGAGCTTCAGCTCGATGAAATTGGGGTCAACCATGAGTTATGGTTCTATGATATCCGACTGCAGGGACAATCCATTTATCAGAAATTAAGACAAACGCTTCCTCTCGATTACGATCTCTCCAAAGTAAACAGTGCTTTCCTGGACCGCTATCCGGAATGGAAGCTGGGCTTTGTCAACAATATTGAAATTTTAAAAGCAACGGGATACCTATCGTCTCAAGTCGGTTTTATGAAACGTTTTGCCGATTTGCCCATTACATCGCAAGAAATTGGCAAGCTCATGAAACGTCCGAGCAAGAGTGACTTTCTCGACTGTCTGCAGCCCGATAAGACAACGGAAGATATCCTGAATGTGACCAGACGTTGTGCCGCTGAGTTTCCAATCTACATAGCCGAAATCATTGAATCGATTATTCTTGACCTGCGACTGGAACACAGCGTCCAAACGTTAAATATGGGAATGTTACCTGCCTATCCCCAGCATGTGATGCTGCACATCACCGGCAAAGTGGGAAGAAACGGGATCGAGCGCCCTATTATCGGTGAACTGCCCGCTTATATCGAAGGTGTGCTTGCCTCCAGAATTCGGCAGAATGCGATGCTGTCCGAGGCACTAGCAAGTCAGGATGAGGATTTAGTGCGTCAAAGCATCCTGGTCCTGCCTGAACGGAGCACCATACAACAGGCCAGGGAGATCGCCTCCAACCGACAATCGGTTGAGCCTTATATTCCGCTTAATTAGGAATATACCCCTTGGACACTCCGCATGTGCGGGCTGTCCGAGGGGTATTCTCTTTTATGTGCCAAGTACCTTGCTGCCTCGAGGCTGCTTGCCATTGGCATCCGGTTCCAGAGTAACACCGATCGCATCAAAATCGGCGAATCTTGGGTCCAGCTTATAGGTAAGAATACCGCTCCCGCTAGCATCTACATAAAATGTACCGCAGTTATATCGTCTGCCATTCTTGATTAGCCAAGCTTGGTACGCGGATTCGCCTTGTGTCTCCTTGAGGCCCTGGAGTTGGATAATCATAACCTGCGAATCCCCTTGCTTCATTACCCAGGCTATTCCTGTGGCGAGAGGCATGGAGTTGTCGGCTGTATTCAATTGGAGCGACTTCAGCAGCTCTGTCGGAGCACTAGACTGAACTACAGGTGGTTGTACCGGTTTTGGATTAACGGCTTGATTCCCGACAACCCCGATTACTACGCCAACAACAACAGCGCTGATTAAACCAGCTATCCAATAGAGCGGGAAAGAGCGCTTCTTTGTTTGGAGCGTAAGGGGGATAGTCGAATTTTGTCCGAGCTTATCTATGGCAGCCATAACGTCTGCTTCCAGATCCTCGGGAGCCTCCAGTACTTCCATCTGAAAAGGAAGAGCGCTCAAGGCAAGCTTCATTTCCTGCAGTTCTTCTCTGCACGAGGCACAGGACAGCAAATGTTTCTCGAATGCTGCTCTTTCCAACTCCGAGCCCTCGCCCATCAAATAGCTGATCAAGTCATTACAGCCATTGGGTTCATGTTCATACATTTGTCATCCCTCCCTTAATGCAGTTAAATGTTTACGCAGTATTTTTAGGCATTGATGGAGACGACTCTTGACCGTCCCAACGGGCTCATTCGTAATAACAGCAATTTCTCTTAAGGAATGACCCTTCCAATACATCATGTTAATTAATTCAACCTGACTTTCGCTTAGATGGACGTATGCCTGTTGAATCTCATTTTTAATCCATTTGCGGAAAAACTCCGATTCAGGATCATTCTCAATGGAAGAAAGGGCGGGGTCCCATTCTTGGGGTTCCATTGGGAAGGAAAGCTCTTGTCTGCGCTGCTTGCGTATATGATCGATAGTAATATTGCGGGTTATCGTAATAATCCAATTTACAAATCGGCCTTTGCCTGCATCAAATCCTGTGTCTGAGGTCCAAATCCGGGTGAACACCAGCTGCACTATTTCTCTGGCTGCTTGTTCCTCGCCGGTCGATTTCATTGCAAATGAAAAGACAAGCTTCACATATCGCTTGTAAAGCTCCTCCAAAGCAGGACGCTGCTTATTTCTAACAAACTGCATTAACTCTCCGTCTGTTCGATTATGCATCTATCAGCTCTCCCTGAGTCGAGAAACGACTTCTCATTAGAATGAACGAATTCCTTTTTCAATATAAAGGATCAGAAACCAAAAAGCTAGAGAAATGCTGATAGATTCAGCATTCTCCAGCCTATTTCATTTATGGTCTTCGGTCTGGTTGCGATGAATTACTGTACGATGATCTTGGCTTTCATAAATGATTTATGAGGCTCGCAGAAGTACTCGTACTCGCCAGGCTCTGTAAAGGTGAATGAGCCCGACTGGCCTTGTGCAAGCAGCGGCAACGCAAAGGAACCGTTAGCTGCGACCGCGTTATGCTCCATCTCATCTTTGTTCAGCCAGGTTACTGTCGATCCCGCCTCTATCGTCAATACGCTCTGGGAGAATTCGAAATTCTCGATAATAATCGTATAGGTCTTAGCTGCTGGAGCGGGAGCAGGTGTTGGCGGTGCAGGTGCAGGTGCAGGTGTTGGTGCAGGTGCTGGGGCCGGCATAGGAGCATGGCTGTGATCGGGAATGGGGGGCTCCACGACTCGTTCTGCAACTGCTTCAGGGTTGAGCACAAACCATACATTCCCCATATTTTGACCTGTCGTTTCACCAGGTTGCTTATCCTTTGCCCAATAATACAGCGGCCAGCCTTTGTAAGTGCTCTGCATAGCGCCATCCTTGCGCATGAATGCGCCGAAGTCGCTGCTGTTCAGATCTGAAGAAACGGTCAGGTTCTCGTTATAGAAGATTGGCCAGTTCTCGATACATTTGCCAGTACAGGCATTCGGATCTGCGGAATCCTTCAGAAATAAGTACAGGGTCATGCCGTTCGCATCTACAAAATAGGAACCTAGACTATCAGATTTGCTGAACTTAACATCAGTATTCACAGCAGTAGTTCCACTGAAGTTACCAGGGTCGACGACGAACCAAACGTTGTTGACGTTATGTCCGGTAGTATCTCCGCGCAATTGGTCTTTCGCCCAGTAGTATAAAGGGAACCCTTTATACGTCGTTTGCATCGAACCATCAGCACGAACCAAGGTCCCGAAGTCACTGGCTGAGATGCCTGTTGGTGCAGACAACTCAGGAGCATAGAAAGCCGGCCAATTCATCGAGCAGGTACCTGAGCAATTGCTCACTCCTGTGGTATCCTTATCAAAATAATATAGAGTCATGCCCTTCGCATCTGTTAAATAATTTCCGAGTTCTGTTTGGGTGCCCATTGATATCCCGTTAGAAGGCTTGATTATGTACCATATGCTTCCTACTGCTTCCCCTTTAGCATCGCCTGCATGGACGTCATTAGCAAAATAGTACAAGGGCCACCCTTTGTATGTCGTCTGCTTGGTGCCGTCCGGTCGGACATTCACGCCAAAGTCCGCAGCATTAAATTCAGCCGGAATCATCAGGCTATCGCTATAGTAGACAGGCCAATTCGTTAAACAAGCATCTGTACAGGAATTAGGATTTGCTACATCCTTGGTAAAGTAATAAAAGGTTCTTCCGTTGGAGTCGGAAAGAAAGTCACCCAGTGCAGGGCTGTGTGTCAGATTAAGTCTCGTGTAGCTTAACGCCGCCAGCTTGGTCGAGTCGAGCATCTTCATGTCAACGAGCTCTGTTGCAAGAGTTTTGGTGCTGCCTTTCAGCTTCGTATTCAAAGCTTCAATCGTTGCAGATGCAATATTTAAATTTTTGAAGAGCGTAACGTTTGCAATTCTAGTTAAACCCTTCTGTTCAGCAAAGGCAATCGTATTGGCGTATTCGAAATCTGTACCCTGCTTGTAACCGAGAGCTTCCAACATAACCTTGTAGTATTGTTGCGCTGTGATTCCGGCGAGAGGGTCGAATTCACCCGTGCCTACTCCTTCCCAGCCCAGCTTGGGATTGGATTTCAGATAGGCTAGAATCGGTTGAATACCGGACCCTATTAGATGGGCGTCTGCAAAAGTATTTGTTCCGCTGAAAGCTAACGCTTCCTTTTCCAACCCCTTCAATCGAAGAAAGAGGATAGCGGCCTGAATTCTGGTCGTAGGCTTGTTCAAGTATTCCTCAGTCAGTCCGTTGCCATCTCCCTGGAGGATACCGAGATCTCCGACTACCTGCGTTTCTGATCGGATATTCGCGTCTGTTGCTGCCATTGCCGTAAAGGCGGTTACTGCCATAACCAAAATCAAAAGCATAATTGCCGACATCACTAATTTCTTGAGCATACTCATCGTCTAATGTTCTCCTCCTTCGGATAATAGCGTGCACTATTATGTGGTTCTACTAGTTAACGAAGGGCGAGCTCAATCGGTTTGATGCCGGATCAAAATAGTTGGGCCATTTTATTGCTGCAAGTATTGAAAACGTAAGGCTTTTAAAGCTATATTGAAGATGAGAATAGCAGGCCGCACAATAAACGAATAGAAGAGGTGGATCTGGTTGTTAACTAGTATAACTGTAGAACATTGGGACGATGGACTTCCGCATGCGGGGAAGGTGTTTGCTGCAGTATTTCCGCATTCTGATGATTTTACTTTCTTTGCTGGCGGCACTCTATTAAAAATGATTAAAGAAGGATATAAAGGCTATTTTATCCGATTAACGAATGATGAGAAGGATTCCTATGATTTATCCATTGGCGAGACAATCTACCGAATTGAAAAAGAAACCCAGCAAGTCGCCCAATTGTTCGGCATTGAGAAGGTGTACGATTTTAATTATAAAAATCATTATATGGACTACACGCAGCTAACTGAAATACGCCATCGTCTCATTACACTGTTCCGATTTTTAAAGGTGGACACTGTAGTTTCGTTTGATCCTTGGGGCCATTATGAGGAAAATCCTGAGCATTACCTGACGGGTAAGATTGTTGAAGCCGCTTGCTGGATGTCTGGCCGCCAGTCGGATTTGCCCGAGTTGAAGGACATGAACCTGCTGCCGCATTTTGTAACCGAAAAATATTATGTGGCCCGTGGTCCGCAGCTTACAAACAGAGTCGTGGACATTACCTCTGTGCTTGATATGAAACGAAAGGCGATTGCCTTGCATGCAACCCCGATTGATAATATGTGGAAGGTGTACTTGGAGAAACATCCCAACGATACCGGACGGTTTAAGACCAAAGAAGAGTTCATGGAAGTCACTTTCATAGAGGAATTTTCTACCCCTCTGGAAAATCTGCAGTACAACGAAAAATTTCATTACATCGGACCTTCGGAATATTAAATATAAACATAGAAAAGTAATCCACATTCTCAATTTATGTAAAAACTAAAGGAGTCTATCAAATGGATTTTTACGATACACTGGGAATAAAGAAAATTATTAATGGTTGGGGGACCGTAACGATGATAGGCGGGTCCTTGATGGACCCCGAAGTAGTTAGTGCCATGAATGAAGCTGCCCGCTCCTATGTTGACATCCGTACACTCCATAAGAAGGCCGGCGAACATATCGCAGAGCTATTGGGCTGTGAAGCAGCCAGCATTACATCTGGAGCATCCGCGGGAATAGCTATTTCTGCAGCGGCGTGTATGACCAAGGGTGATGCTGCAAGGGTCCTGCAATTACCTGACACCACAGGTATGCCGGGTGAGGTTCTGATGCTTAAATCTCATAGAATCCTCTATGATCAGGCGCTTGCACTATCAGGAGCCAAGATTACTGAAATCGGGGTTACATCCGCAGCTAATCTAAGGCAGCTGGAATCGGCTGTATCCGACTCAACAGCCATGTTCTTCTATGTTGCCGAAGCCGAGAGGATGAGAGGGTCCATACCTCTTCCTGAGATAGTCCAAGTCCTTCGGAAATACAACATCCCCGTTGTGGTGGATGCAGCAGCGGAGCTGCCGCCAACAACCAATCTAACCAAATATTTAAACCAAGGCGCAGATCTGGTTCTTTTTAGCGGCGGGAAAGAATTACGGGGTCCTCAATCCTCAGGGCTTATTATAGGCAAAAAGGAGCTTGTCCAATATTGTGATGCAAATAATTACCCCAATTACAGTATCGGACGCAGTATGAAGCTGGATAAGGAGACTATTGCCGGATTGGTAAAGGCTGTCGAGCTGTTCGTAAAGAAGGATTACGACCTTCAAATGGAAGCTTGGGAGGCCATGGTAGCGGAAATGATCCTTGCATGGTCTGCAATCCCTGAAGTAGTCGTCCGACGAGGCTTTCCAACAGAGCCTGGCGTACAGCCCGTCATTATCCCGAGAGTATATATGACTTCTGCTTCTATGAGTGCAAGAGAGCTTCAG
>JARBUQ010000234.1 GCA_029239545.1 Paenibacillus sp. | reverse complement strand
ATTCGCCCCAAAAAGAGCGATTGGGCGTTCTAACGAACTCCAGCCGCCTTATTCCGCGTGAAAAGCGGGAATGGAGACGATTTAGGGTCCCTTAACGCCGATACGATTTGTTACAACTCCAGAAACGGCATTTTTGGACGAATAGGCCTTCCTGAGTTCGTTATAGTCGGGGGTGAACGTCCTGCAGCAAGAGAGGGGTTCCCAGATTGTTCGCGATTCAGGAAATGGGGCACTCACTACCCTTCAGAGGACTTCGAGTCCCTCTTCTTAATCAGACCAATTTGGTCTTCCCCCATCCCAGCACAATGTCCCTAGTCCATAAGTATGTTTGCTGTTCGGAGAACAGGCTCTAGCCGACCCGAGTAATAACCTTTTTTTAATTATAATGTTGCTTTGAAGTCATTGATGCAGTAAGATTTCCTGATTAGGGGGGATTGGTTTGTTATCGCTTAGGAGAGCGTCACCGCATCATGCGGAAGCTTTACATCGTATTCAGAAGGCAGCTTTTCAGGAAGATTTGGATACGTATCAAGATTTCGAAACCAATCCTGCATGTGAAACACTTGATCAGATGGTACATAAAATCGATAAACATGATTATTTTGCAATATATTTCGAAGAAGGGCTCGTTGGAGGAGTAGCAGTAAGGCAAACGGCAGACCACGAGTATAGATTAAGTCCGATATACCTTTCGCCTGACTTTCAGAACAAAGGATTGGGGACACAAATTTTTACAAGCCTTTTTGCCGTTTATCAAGATGCAAGATCATGGTCGCTTGATACACCGAAGATGAATAAGCGCAATGGTCATTTTTACGAGAAGCTTGGATTTCTCCCGGTGGGAGAGCATTATATCAATGAAAGGTTAACTCTTACACGATACCATAGGGTTGTTGAATAGATATTCGGAGATATTATTGGTAACCCTAATTGCAATAACATTGCGGGTTGGATATAATCATTTTAATCTGATCTGAAGGAGAACGATACCATGTACAACAATACATCGATTCAACTTCATCATCACAAAGAGCGTTAGCACCCCTTAAACAACAAGGGCGGGCTAACGCATTTCGCGTTGGCCCGCCTGCCGCTAATAGAGCGCGCAGGACCACTGGGTCCGGCGCGTTTTTTGCTTTATCCATATTGACGAAAGGGATGACAAGTATGCAGAATGTAAAAGGTACTTATGATTATTTCGGAGCGGAGCAGGTAATGCGCAAACAAGTCCGGGCCATGTTGGAGAAAACATTTGAGCTGTATGATTTCAGCGGAATGGAAACTACCATTTTGAATGGGCTGGAGTTGCTGACTTCTAAATATACGGGGGGTGAAGAAATTGTGAGGGAGATGTATCAGTTAACCGATCAAGGTAATCGCTCGCTTGGATTACGCTATGATTTGACGATTCCATTTGCAAAAGTGGTCGCCCTGAATCCTGGTCTTGCAATGCCTTATAAGCGTTACGAGATCGGCAAAGTATTTCGCGATGGTCCTGTTAAGCGCGGGCGTATGAGAGAGTTTATGCAATGTGATGCTGATATTGTCGGGATATCGGGGCCGGAAGCTGAGGCTGAATTCATGCAACTGGCGATTGAAGTGTTCCGAAAACTGGATATTCCAATTGTTATCAGGTGGAATAATGTGCGTTTCTTGGGGGAAATTCTTGATTTTATTGGAGTGCCTGATCAAGATAAGACCTCTGTTATGCTGACACTGGATAAGATGAAAAAAGTAGGCACGAACGACATCAAGCAAGAACTGATTCAGAAAGGTATTAAGTCAGAAACCATTGATAGACTTCTTGAGCTGATCGATCTCGAGAACCCAACATTGGCTAATGTAACAGCTAATTACGGAGTTGACGGGAAAACTGGTGTTATGGAGGTCCTCTCTCTGCAGAACTTAATTCAACAAACAGGGCTGGAAGCATGCTGCGTTTTTGATCCTTTCTTATCGAGAGGTCTTACTTTTTACACAGGAACGGTTTATGAGATTTTTGATGCTTCATTGAACTATACTTCAAGCTTGGGCAGTGGTGGGCGATATGATGCTATCATTGGGCAATTAGGCGGTAGAGAGGACATTCAATATCCGTGTGTTGGGATCTCATTTGGAATGGAATCCATTATGGAAATGATTCGCAATCGTCCAATTTTGACGTCTGAACCCTCAGTTGTTGTCATTTCAATTGGGGAAACGATCGCGGAGGTACTGGCTATCTCTGCGAAACTGCGTGCTGAAGGGTTTCGGACGAGAACAGAAACAAGCGGACGTAAACTTAAAAAGTCTCTTGCAGCTGCTGCATCAAAAGAGATCCGATTTATCTTGTTAGTGGGAGAAGATGAATCGAAGCTTGGCAAAGTTCGATTGAAGGACATGAGCATGAACACTGAGAGTGTAGTGACCGTTCAGGAAGCCATACACATACTGTCTAAAAATATACTTTCGTATAATTAACTCATTAGGAAGTGTATGGTATATTCGATCTATTAGGAGCTGGTAACTTAGAGAGGGGAATACAATCAATGATCGTATACAACAAGGAACAATCATTCGTTTTGGTTAAACAGCATGATCATGCTCGGTTAGCTGGGGATATTATCAAAAAGGTAAGGCCGGAATGGATTGGCAGCCTGGATCGACTGGAGGAATTCCAGTTCGCCGTAAGTGAGCACGACCGTGCGTGGATCGATATGGATGAGGTGCCGTTGTGGAATGATGTCGATAACAAACCTTACGGTGTAGAAGATATGCCCTTGCTGTTAAGGCTGCCATTCTACCTGCGCGGTCTTGGAGAGCTGGCGAAGACCAGTGAGTATGCGGCCTTATTGGTCAGTCTGCACTATACTACCTTCCAACCAGGGGTGCTATCAAGGATGGTAGGCGGGTTCCATGAGAGAGCACTGCCCTTTTTGGAGCGACTTAAGCAGGAGCAGCAAATAACCCGTACAAGAATGGATCTGCTGGAGGGGACGGGTGCTCAGCTTTTGGAGCGTCACTTGAACCTGCTGCAGCTGACTGATGAATTGTCTCTCTATCTCTGCATGCAGGAGCCGGGCACTCCGAAGGATCAGGAGAGAACGCCCTTCAAGGACGGATTAAGGTCTTCTTCTTCGTTAAATGGCTCGGTGCTCCAGCTCGAGTGGAGCACCAAGGACAGCCTGAAGCTAAATCCATTTCCCTTGCTGAAATCAGCAGTGTTCTCATACCCCTCAAGAACTGTAAGAAAAGATCGGATCGCCGAGATCGGCTTGGCACCTGCCTATGCGGAAGCCACCGATCAGCAGCATACATTCACAATTGCCTAGGGGGACAACATCTGGGTAAGCTGGACGCGATTCTTGGCACCTGTCTTGAGCAGCATGCTGGAAACATGTTTCTTCACAGTAATCTCGCTAAGGAATAACAATGACGCGATTTCTTTGTTTGTCAATCCTTGTACAATATAGGGTACAATCTCATGCTCCCGTTCAGTGAAGGTATGTTCTTTAGCAGATAACGGGATACCGGCCGTATGAGCCATGCCTTGCAAGTAAGAGTGGAACGATTCTTTCCGTAAATCCAGCCTATATGTAAGTGCCGGGATGTCATGACCGTAATCATAATGAATGGATTCTTTTACTTCTCGGAAACCAATAGAAGTAAGCAGCTTGCTGTAAAAGCGTATCGGTGTGGATGTAAGCAGCAAATTGCCATATTGAAAGTATCCCAGAAAATGATGCATAAGCTCAGATCTGGCAGCGCTGTCCTCTGCATCCTCAACATCGAGCATACGTAAAAACCAACCGGCCTGTGTATGGCCAGGTACGGCGAGAGCGGACATCTCAGACGCAGGAAGGGATTGAAAGTAGGATCGTGAAACAGGCTGCCGCGACAAATAGTCCAATGTCACACGATTAATCGGAATCAACGCGATCAGCCCGATCATAGCACCGTCGGTTTTTCGCAGCAGCTTGATGGAATCAAGACCTAATGATAACCAGTCTTCGGGATTCACAAGCTCTGCGCGAATCCCGTCTTGAACAGATGGCATATGTAAGGAGTACGTCGATTCATTCTGAATATCTACATAATAAGCTTGTTTATCTTTGGCATGCAGTTTGCGCCTGTCCAGATATTTCCGAACCACTGTGAAATTATGGTTGTCCATCGTTTCCAATCGGAAGCTGGATCCCCTTCCCGTATGAGGCTGTAAAATAGTGCGAACCATGGAGTCGGCAACACAGCTGATATATTCACCGATACGTGCAGGATCGGGGGAAGTCTTAGAGCCTTTTACAATAAGAGTATAGCTGTAATTAGCACAGCGAACCCATGCAGTATGGTATTCATTGGGTTTGTTTTTGCGGAATAAGCTGTGAAGAGCCTCCCTTACTTGATCATGCATTACCCATCCTCGGACACTCGCCTTAACGAACGAAAGTCCCGTAATAACCACGAATTCAGCATCTGTTACGGGATTTCCTCGCATATAACCAAGCAGCTCTTGATTGAATGAGCGGGGGATGGAGAGATACTCAATAAGTGAACGAGTCACTTCTGTTGTCGTTTCCTTGAGCCACTGTTCAACCAGCTCTGATAATAAATCACTCAGAGGCAGCTCCAGCCAATCACTTCGATGGAGAAGCAGAGGAAGGATAAGGGACAAATAAAGAGGATGTCCTCCAGTGACTAACCAGGCTCTTGTTAGTTGAGAAGCTTCACGTATCCCATGATTGCCAAGATAGTCTATCACTTGCTGCCGGGAAAAGTCTTCAAGAGGCATTTTTGATATGAAGTGACGCCAGGCAGGTGAAGAAGCCCATTCCCCGTCAAGTGGAGAACGACAGGCAATAACAATTCGGACACGCGAGTGAAGCCCACGGAAGAAAGTATTGCGAAACCAGCCATCCAAACCGCGAGCATATTCATATTCGTCGAAGAACAAAACAAGGGAACGTGTCGCTGCAAGTTTATTGAGCAAGTCTAAACAGCCTTGAAGTGAGAAATTATCGTTCACCATAAGGGAGGGATTGTTCATAGATAAGTGCTGACAGGCAAATTCCGTCATAACTGCCAAGAAAGGGCCGGGAGTATGAGGAAGCAAATGGGTATTGACCCAGCAGTCGAGAGAACCGTTTGTTTGGGCTATTCTCCTGAACTCGCGAAGCAGAAAGCTTTTGCCAACTCCGCCAGTCCCAGATACATTTAAGATAAACGCAGTTGGTGAAGAATCTTTTAGAAAAAGGGAGAATTGTTCGGCCTCTCGCTCGCGACCTACAGCGAAATGCTGCTCTAGTTGATCCCATCTATCCTGTCTGTTAGGGTGCTCGATCATTGGGTACCTCTCGTTCACTTCGCTACGCGCACGCTGCGGTTAAGTTAGTCCTGTTTCAAGTATACCAATTATTCCAGCAAAAATCGCGGACTTCAGCATTTGGTGATATCGGCAGTAAATGCTATATTAATTACAGAATCCCTCACGAGTGTAAAAGTGAATATCTGAATAAGGAGACCTGATGATTGCTAGCCCAATGTGTTCGATTTAATGAGTTTGGTAGTCCAGCTGAAGTTCTCAAAGTGGAGAATAGAGCTGTGCCCAGACCCAAGAATGGCGAAATACTCGTTCGTATGATCAATCGTCCTGTCAATCCATCTGACCTCATTCCGGTTAGAGGGGCATATTCCCATCGTATTTCTTTGCCGTGCATTCCTGGGTACGAAGGAATTGGTATTGTAGAAGAGATCGGCCCTTTCGTATCCAGTGAGTTGTTAGGTCAACGCGTTTTGCCTCTGCGGGGTGAAGGGACTTGGCAGCAGTATGTACTTTCTTCAGCAGAGCTGGCCGTGTCCATTCCAACTTCCATAGACGATCATACAGCCGCTCAGCTGTATATCAACCCGTTAACGGCATGGCTTGCTTGTACGGAGGTATTAAGGTTGAACCCGGACGATATTTTAATTGTAAATGCATGCGGCTCTTCAATCGGCCGGATCTTTGCACAGTTATCCAGAATTCTCGGGTTCAGATTAATTGCAATTACGAGAAATAATACTTATACAGAGCATTTAATTGAGCTCGGTGCATCCGCTGTGATCAACACCTCTGAATCTCCCTTACATGCAGCAGT
Organism: Paenibacillus sp.; assembly: GCA_029239545.1. Lineage (GTDB taxonomy): Bacteria > Bacillota > Bacilli > Paenibacillales > NBRC-103111 > Paenibacillus_AA. The sequence goes on along the minus strand of JARBUQ010000234.1, from coordinate 1,010 downwards.
TATGGAGTTGACTGATGGACATGGAGCGACGGCTGCGGTTGATTCTATTGGAGGGTTACCTGGAACAGAGTTAGCTATGTGTGTCCGACCTCATGGTTGTATGTTGTCGATAGGGCTTTTGTCAGGGACGTCTGTCAACTTTGCCGATATTGCGTGTAAATCGAGAGTAAATGTAAACCTATTTCATCTGCGGCATTGGAATCAGCAAGCATCTGTACAGACCTGGCAGAACAGCTTTGACAGCTTGAAAGCTCTTGTAGTGCAAAGAAAGCTAAAACTGATGAAGCCCCATTCTGAATACAAGCTTGACCATGTGCAGGAAGCCGTTCGTATTGCAGAGCACACCAGTCAGAATACAGGTAAAATATTCTTAATAAGCGAGAGGGATTAGAACAATGGCCATTATCGATATTCTTAACAATGAGCAATTCCATGTTAGTGTGGATGACGTCAGAAATCATATCCAGATCGAATGCTCCAGCACTGGATATCGGCCGAAATATGTGTCCGTATTTGTCGAGTCTTATAGCGAGCTTGACGAGATCATTGCAGCACTTACTCGAGCAAGAGAGTATCTAGTGAAATAGGATAGAGAGCCACGATTGAAACGAGCCAGGAAGCGATGCTTCGGCTCGTTTTTGTTTTGAGAAGCGTCAAGTTGTATGTCTTATTAATCGGTGAACTTGATCTCCACGGTGTCTCCATGTATGCTGAAGCGCATATGCTGTCCTGGCACCACAATCCCCCTCATTACTCAATCTGTAGACAACCTTCTCGATAAACTCTTCATGGGTACAGGCTACATCAACATGTGGGCTCATCAACCTGCATTCAGGCATATTCGTGCTTATCACAGGTTTACCTGCTGCGAGATATTCATAAGCTTTTATCGGATTGGTAGCCAGTGTTACGGGTGTAATCAGGAATGGAATAATACATAAATTCAGACGGCGTATATAACCAGGCAGCAGATGATGGGGTTTTAATCCAAGAAAGTGTATGTTGGGGCA
>JARBUQ010000233.1 GCA_029239545.1 Paenibacillus sp. | reverse complement strand
GCCCGGTCATTGCAGCACGAACGGCGATTTCTGCAGTTTCGACGTCCCGGATTTCTCCGACCATGACGATATTGGGGTCCTGACGAAGAATAGAGCGCAACCCGCGTGCGAATGAAAGACCTGTTACTGCATTCACCTGCACCTGATTAATCCCTTGAAGCTGATATTCCACCGGGTCTTCGATTGTGATGATGTTGACTTCTTCCTTGTTCAACCTTGACATCGCGGAATATAACGTCGTTGTTTTCCCGCTTCCGGTAGGTCCAGTTATAAACACTACCCCATTCGATTGGGAGATTGCTCTGAGCAATAACTGATAGTTATTCGGCGAGAGACCCAAATTGTCCAAATCGGTTAAGGAATTGCCCAGATCCAGAATCCGTAATACGACCTTCTCACCATGTATGGTAGGAAGCGTAGAAATCCGTATATCTACCTTGCGGAATTCTACATCCATTTCCAATCGGCCATCCTGAGGCAGTCTTCTCTCAGCCACATTCATATTGCCCATGATCTTGACTCTCGCATTAATAACATTCTGCATATTAGGAGGGAGCGTCCGCTCTGTTCGCATAATGCCATCAACCCGATATCGAATCCGCAGGCTGTCTTCTTGAGGATCAATATGTACGTCGCTTGCCCCCATCTGAACAGCCAGTGTTATGATCTGATTCACGGTCCGAACAACCGGAGAATCATCATCTGCATGGGCAAGCTTGGAATCTTCTTCCTGCGGCTGCAGATTCCTATTAATCTGTTCAATAGAATCCTGTAGAGCATAATATCGTTTGATCGCTCTTGTTAATTCGTCCTTTGAGGCAATAACGGGCTGAATTCTTAGTCCAGTAGCCATTCTCAGCTCATCGATTGCATAATAATCAAGCGGGTCGGCCATAGCGATTACGAGTTTACTCCCATCAACCTGAATCGGAAGCACCTGATGCTGCTCCGCCAGCTTCTGGGGAATGAGATTAATTACTTTTGTTTCGATATTTTGACGATAAAGCTCCACATGAGGGATACCTAGTTGAAATTCTAACACTTCTATCATCTGCTGCTCAGTAATATAGTTACGGGTAATTAGCAGCTCCCCAAGCCTCATGCTTGTCTCTTTCTGCTCTCGCAATGCATTCTGCAGCTGTTCCTCAGAGATCATCCCGGCTTCCAGAAGCAAATCTCCAATTCGTTTCCTTGGCGCCAAATCGATCACCCCCAAATGCCAGTATTAAGTATATGCGCAATATGTATTAATAGTCCCTTGGAACTATGATAGCAGAAAAAGAATTCTCGTCAAATATAGTTCTTTGGAATCATTGTAAAAACAGCTAAAAATGGTCGTCTCCCGTTCCTTCCATCATCAGGGCCGCTGCAGAGCTGTAACATTCCTCAAGCTCCGACCGCGTTACCCTGGATGGATTATGCTCGAAAGTTAAATGGAAGCGGTCATTGAGCTTGGACAAAAACTCCAGATACTTGTAGGCATCGCCATAGTCAGGATCATCCGTTTGATTGGAGAGCACCGGTAAATGACGTTCCACTTTACTATTCTCATATTTAATATTGCTGTAATGGACCAAATATACTTGCTTAGCCATTGCTTCCATGAGCCGATACGGTTCAAACCCAGGGAAGACTCGACGATGGATGTCCAATCGCTGCATATCCAGAACCAGCATGATGTCCGGAAATTCTTTCAGTATTTGAACCCAGCTGCTCTCCAAATCTCCGAAGAAATCATACTCTACCACGATGCGTTGACGATGCTGCACCTGTAGTTCCGAGAGCTTATCGAAAGCTCTTCTGCTAATTTCTTCGAAGCTTGATCGACTCATCTGCTCCATCTCATAACGTTCGAATTGAGGGAATATAGGCCATAACCGGGTATCTTTCCTTGCTGGCATTATCGAAGGACAAGGATAGTGAGTGAGCAGATAATCCGCACCATATCGGGCTGCCAGCATGGTTTCCTGCTCAAGCCGCTCATACGCTTCCTTACATTGTTCGTAATCCAGCGAAGTTATGTTAGGAAGTGAATAGGCTCTCTTTTCTCTGACAGGGGAATGGATACCAAATTTGAGATTTCTTGATTTGCAGAATTGAGCCATTTCCTCCATCTGATCGGTATGCTTGAATTGAGCTGCTTCAATACCCGAAATAAGCCCATTCGCATATGTATCCCAAAAGCTTTTATCTAATCCGTTCCACATTCCCACCTGCAGCCTTCTCGTCATCACCGTTTACTCCCTAAAAATCGCATTCAATGTGCTTCTTCGAACAAATTACCACAGTTTGGACCGCCTGTCTCTCCTTCATTACTCCTGATTTATTGGGCTATTCTTTGTCTCACAAGCTTGACTGTATGATTTTTAATACCAGTTATCTCACTAATTATTGCATTGCACTTATGTTCATATTCATTTCGAAGAACGGGATCCTTCAAACTCACTCTATTAATCTCGACTGTAAGCCAGGCGGATTGGGCAGCTGCCTCGAACAGTATCACGCTGATCCCCAGATCCGAGATAATATTTTTGTTGGCTATTGGCGCAAGCGCTTGTGTTATGTGCATAGCTTCGAGGCATACCTCCATTAATCGGTAAGGGATCGTTATGGCTTCCACCGATGCATTTTGAATCGCTTGCTTGCGTATTTCCTTCTGCTCCTCAGTTTCCTTAGGTAATTTCATAGCATCCATATAGCGATCAAACGATACAATGTCTGCTTCCAATAAATCCTCACAATTCCTACATGTTTGCTGAATAGATTTTATCGCTTGATCTATTTGCTCTGAGTATAGTGAAAACTTTTCTCCTTTGGTAAAATTCGCTGACATGGAAGCCATAGAAGCACCCAAGGAACCAACAAGTGCCGCAACACTTCCGCCTCCCGGAGTTGGAGTTGCCGCTCCAGCCGAATGCAAGAAGGTTTGGATACTTAAATCGAACACACGGTCCCTTTTATTGTACATGGTCAAGTCTCCGATTTGCAGAGGATTGCTTTTCAAACGCCTTCCATATATTTTCGAATAGAATGGCCGTTGTTAATGGACCTACGCCTCCCGGTGTGGGAGAGAACGCAGCTATATGCTCACCAATGGATGAATCCACGTCCCCCGTAATAGTCCCGTCCTCTAACTCATTCATTCCGGCATCAATAATAACCATACTCTCATGTGTCATTTCCCGGGTGATAATTCCTGAAGCTCCAATGGCTACGAATATTAAATCTGCTCTGGACAAATGACGGGCAAGATCCAAAGTTCGTGAATGACATACGGTTACGGTCGCATTCTCTCGCTGCAGCAAGTGAAATAACGGCATCCCTACCGTCCGACCACGACCAACGAGGGTTACATTACGACCTTCCAGGGAGTATCCATAAAATTGAGCTAACCGTATACAGGCTTGCGGAGTTGCTGGCAGCAGACTATCAGGACTACCTGTGAACAGAGCAAGCTGATTCGTCTCTGTTACCCCGTCTACATCTTTATTCGGAGAGATTGTATTCGTAATCCTTTTCGTAGAAACATGGATGGGCAGTGGAAGCTCCAGCATTATTCCATGAATGCTGCGATCCTCATTCAAACCGCGGATACAGTTAATCAATTCCTCTTCCTGGCACTCAGCACTGAATTCATGTAATTGGAAACCAATCCCCAACCTGCTCGCTATACGTCTCTTGGCTTGTACATAGTAGGCCGAAGCGGGATCACCGGTTACAGCCACCACAGCAAGATTCAAACTCTCGCCCTGCTGTTGAAGCTGTGTAATCTTCTTTGACAAACGCTCATATACCTCATCGGCTGCCGCTTTTCCTCGCAACTGAACACTCATTCCTAATCCTCTCCTTTAAGGTTATAAGATGATATAGAAACACAAAAAAAAGCATTTCGAGCCATTAATCCTGCAACAAGCAGGCTTAAGTCAACTCTAAACACTTTACCCAGGCGAACGGCATTATGACAGTCAGAGCTCCCCCGTGGTGATCCACGATTCGCCAGTTACCCTAACCGTTGTAATCAATATAAAGCTTAATACTCTTACAATAGCAAATAGTATGCATGTTTGTCCATCCATAATGCTATAATAAAGCTTGCGTTTAACAACTTTTGGAGGGACCTGATGGGAAACTGGAAGCTTAATCTCATTGTATTATGGTTCGGTCAGTTTTTGGTAATGGCCGGCATGACTATGGTTATTCCCTTCTTGCCTCTATATATTCAGGAGCTGGGCATCTCGGATCCGAACGATGTAGCCTTCTGGGCAGGAATCGTATTCGCGGGAAACTTCGTTACTTCCTTCTTTTTTCAGCCGTTATGGGGGAAGCTGGCCGATCGTTATGGACGCAAGGTAATGTTGCTGCGATCCGGGTTTGGAATGGCTATCGTAATAGCTTTAATGGGACTGGCCGGGAATGTGTGGCATCTTCTCTTGTTACGCATCCTTAACGGTACGATTGCCGGATATGTGCCTGCAGCCGTAGCCCTTATGTCAGCCACTGCTCCGAAGAATCGAATGGGCTTTGCGATGGGCACTCTTCAATCCGGCGGGGTTGCCGGTACGATCCTGGGTCCATTGATTGGTGGGATCCTTGCGGAATGGATTGGGTTCCGACCGATATTCTACATAACCGGAGCATTAATCTTCGTTGCCTCTATGCTTGCTTTGTTCGTAGTCAAAGAAAATTTCAATCTTGCCGATGCGGCCAGAAAACCGAGTGTTTCCATTATAGCCGGATTCCGGGAGCTTAGTAAAATCCCACAACTAATGGCTCTGTTCACCGTCACCCTGCTCATCCAATTCGCTCTGCTCAGCTCAATGCCGCTCATCCCTTTGTTCGTTCAAGAGCTGCACGGCAAGGGGGAGTATCTTGCGTTCTTCGCAGGCTTGGTCGGTTCAATTACCGGACTGTCCAATATGATAGCTTCTCCGCTGTTAGGAAGATTGGGCGATCGAATTGGACAAGTAAGAATCCTGCTGTTCTCCTTAATTGGCGCAGCACTTATCTTCATCCCACAGGCTCTGGTTCTGAATATATGGCAGCTGTTCGCCGTTCGTTTCATGCTTGGCATATTCATGGGTGGTCTTCTGCCATCAGTCAATGCGCTTATCCGCAAATTCACTCCGGATGGGATGGAAAGCCGGGCCTACAGCTTCAATAGCAGCTTCCTAAGTTTGGGCAATATGATAGGACCTGTTGCTGGAGGCGCGCTCTCCACCTATATTGGCATACGTGGAATCTTCTATATCGCTAGCGCTTTGTTAGTATTAAATGCTGTATGGGTGTATCAAACACTAGTTCGACGAAGCAAAGTCAACTTGAAGGAGACAGGGGGACCGTGACTAACGAGCGATCGCTAGCCCTTCTCCTGCATCCCCTTCAACCGTTCAGCAAGAATGCGCAGCATCCCCTTCATGACATCAATTCGCCCGAAGCAGAACGTTAGCACTTGTTCACGTGATAATTGCAAGAGCACTGACGTGGAAGCCGCCGTACAATCGGCGGATCGGGGTTCATTATCAATAATAGCCATCTCCCCAAAGCATTCCCCTTCTTCCAGTACAGCTATCGTCTCTGAGTCCCGATGTACACGAACACTTCCTTCAATAATTCCATGCATGATGTCTCCGTTCTCGCCCAACGAGCAAATCCGTTCCCCTTGTTCATATCGGACTTCATCCACCATCTTGGCCAGCTTCACGAAATCCTCCGGCGAAAAGTTGGCGAACAAGCTAATTTTCTGAAGGACCAGAATTCTCCTCAAAATCATCTCGTTATCCGTGAAAGGCTGCCTGCCTTGATCAAGCTCTTGATTCGCAGCCGCAGCTACTTGTGCAGGCACTTGACTAAGCTGCTTGATGTCTGTTGTGTCCTCTGCTACAAGATTGACATGACCCGCTCCAGTCCTGTCCTGAATCGATCTTAATATGGCCCCTCTGAGTCGTTTGGACAATAATCGCATAATTTCCAATGCAATTTCATTCTGATTGAACATCATTTCATACAGCTCTGATGAATCCAAGCGCCATAGTTGAATATAGCTCTCGGCCCTGACGGTAGCTGTGCGCAAACCACTGGTCAGGACAGACATTTCGCCAAAACACTCCCCCTCCTCGAGATGACCAATCTTCATTTCATTACGAATAACACCGGCTGTTCCTTGCTGGATCAAATAGAGGGAATCCCCTTGCTCGCCTTCCCTTATTATGGACTCACCCTCCATAAAGCTTACCTCATGCAATGACTCAGCAATCTTCGCCAGATCCTTGCCTGACATCCCTTTGAACAGGGTGAGCTCACGCAGTAACTGAACTTGCTCCAATAGCTTATTGATCCGCAAATGCTCATTCCTTGCGTGATCAGTCTCACGACTTAGAGCCCCTTCCTTCTTAACAGGAAGCTCGTTAATTGCCGCCTTCAGGCAGGTACTTAACCATGCATCTCCGTGATCGATCAGTTGGAGGGCAAGCAAGCGATTCTCAATCACTCGTTGATCGGTCAGCTTCTCTGCTCTGGGAGACTCTGTGTGCGCCATTAGTCGAGATATCGTCGACCTGATCTCACCATGCAGCAGTTGATCAATAACCTCAGCCGCATTCGCCTGCCGCCGGACATCTCCGTCTGCCCAATTCGTGTGAACGGCGTGAATAACTTTGGAATCATAAAGAAGAGCAAGCAAACCGAACACTCGCCTAGCTATGGTTCTGCGCAATTGTTTGACCGCATCGCTAATCTCAAATAGCTCAGGAACTGATTCCAGACCCGCACTGCTCTCTATTAATTGCTCGATCACTCTGGCTTCTTCTGAAATCAGCTTCTCTACTACTGACGAGGTTGCGTATCGTCCGTTATCATGCATACGCGTCATCGATTCCAGCATACTCGTTCGAACATCTCCCGATACGAGCTTGTAGCTCTGCAAAAGCACATCGAACGCACGCTGGGTGCCAATCTGCTCGAATATTTTGGGTATATGCAGGGAAGCCTCTTCACTGGTCAAATACGGCTTAAGTAAAGGTTCTATGACTTTTTCCTCGTATCCGGCCAAAGCTTCAATGGCAAGGTGACGGGTGCTGCTATGACTCAGAAGAGGGATGATATACTGGACCAGTTCCGGGGCTCTGAGAGTAGCG
>JARBUQ010000232.1 GCA_029239545.1 Paenibacillus sp. | reverse complement strand
GAGCTGTTCGCAACCCTCTGTCAGCCTGCGCAGATGACGTTCCAGTAAAAAGGGGCGGCCTCCATAGGTGCAAAACGTTTCGAATAACCCCATTCCATACAAAAAGCCGTGATCATACACCGAGACCACGGCTTCTCGCGCATCAACCAAACTGCCATTTAATAAGATCTTCATCGGCCAATCGCAAGAAAATTGCGCAGAAGCTGGTGACCATGATCCGTTATAATCGATTCCGGATGGAATTGAACCCCTTCAATCGGATACTGCTTGTGTCTCAGTCCCATAATCTCGCCTTCCTCGGTTTCGGCTGATATTTCCAGACAATCCGGAAGCGTCTCCCTCCTTACGATCAGGGAATGATACCGTGTTGCTGTATAGGGAGATGGGATACCCTCGAAGATCGAGCGGCCATCATGATAAATCTGTGATGTCTTGCCGTGCATCAGCTTGTCTGCTCTTACAACTTCACCACCGAATACCTGACCGATGGATTGATGCCCCAGGCATACGCCCAGTATGGGAATGACCCCTTTGAAATGCTCGATTAATTGCAAGCTGATGCCCGCTTCGTTCGGTGTACATGGACCGGGCGAGATCAGGATGTGGGACGGCTTCAACGCTTCAATGCCGGCCAAGTCGATTTGATCGTTGCGATGTACGACGACTTCCTCACCAAGCTCCCCTAAATACTGCACCAAATTGTAAGTAAATGAATCATAATTGTCGATAACCAGAATCATCTCGCCTCAGCTCCTCTCATACTCTCACTAAACTGAATAGCTTTCCATAACGCCTTGGCTTTGTTCAACGATTCGATGTATTCCTTCTCCGGAACCGAATCAGTTACAATTCCTGCCCCGGTTTGGATCTGCCCAACTCCATCCTGAACCACCATGGTGCGTATAGTCATATTTAATTCCATATTGCCGTTATAGTCAAGCCATCCGATGGACCCTGTATAAGGACCCCGTCTCACCGGCTCTAATTCATCAATGATTTCCATCGTGCGCACCTTGGGAGCGCCGGTAATCGTCCCGCCCGGGAATGTTGCAGCGATGGCATCAAAGGCCTGTTTACCCTCAGCAAGCTGACCCCGAATGTTCGAGACTATATGCATGACATGCGAATAGTATTCAATAACCATGAACTCGTCTACCTTCACTGATCCGTATCGAGAAATACGGCCAAGATCATTGCGCAACAAATCCACCAGCATAATATGCTCTGCTCTTTCCTTCTCATCCCCAATCAGCTCATCCGCCAAGAGCAAGTCTTCTTCAGCCGAGCTCCCCCTAGGGCGTGTTCCGGCTATCGGGCGTGTCTCGAGGATACCGTCGACCAGTCGAACCAGCAGCTCTGGCGAGCCTGAAACGAGTGATAATTCAGGAAACCTGAGCAGCCCCATATAAGGCGAAGGATTGATTAAACGAAGACATTCATAAATTTGTTCCGGAGAAGTTCGAAGCTTGCGATCCTGCCTCACCGACAGATTCACTTGAAAGATGTCGCCCTGACTAATATACCGCTGCACTTGTCGAACAGCATCGATGTATTCTTCCTTACCGAACACTATGTCTGTATCGGTCATAGCTTCTACATCAATTTGCATCCAACTTGCGTCAGTTCCCTTCACCGCATGCTCTCTATTCCGATACTCGGCTGTTAAGTCGGCGGCTGCAGCATCGTTCAGTTCGCTCCATAATTGTGCCATCTGCTGTGTGCGGAGATCTGCCTCTGCATATAACTGATCCAGGATCGGGGAGTTCTCCTTATCGTCTGCTTCATAATCGGGTGGCAGATGTATGTGCACCGCACAGTAAACGGCATGCTCTTCATGATCTGCTACCCAAAGCTCGTCTGTCCGCATCCAATAGTAATCCGGAATTTTGCCTTCATCACGGGCAAGCGAAGGCAGCTTCTCAATCGATCTGGCTACATCGTAACCCCAATACCCGACACAGCCTCCCACAAACTTGGGAGCACCCGGAACGCGGGGAGAGTCATACGCAGCCAGCCATTGCCTGACGACATCTAACGGCGGGCCTTCTGTTTCTCTTACTCGACCGCCCTGCCCACCCTGATCCTCTTCAAAGTCCGTAATCCATGCCAGATTGCCTTTCCCCTGAATGGTCGAAGAAGTATGCAAGCCAAGCATTGTATAACGGCCTCCCTTCCCGCTCTCCAGCACGAAGGAGCAAGGATCAGCCTGCTTCCAGGCTTGTTCCCATGTAGCCAGCCTATCGCTCTGAAATGGGATTCGGCGGATGAAAGGCAGATGCCGATAATGTTCCGCCCACTGCTGCCATTGTTGCAACGCAGTTAAGATCAAGGCGCTTCCTCCTGACAATTGAACCAAATTAAACACGCCCCTCGATGCGAGGGGCGCAGCTTAAGCTAGTATAACCGATTATGCGGATATACGTCTATTCATCGAATTGATACAATGGAGTGCTCAAGTAGCGCTCTCCGTTACTTGGAATAATTGCGACAACACGTTTGCCCTTACCAAGCTCCTTAGCAACCTTGAGCGCTGCGAATATAGCAGCACCTGAGGAAATGCCGCCAAGAATACCTTCTTCCTTGGCTACACGACGGGAAGTTTCGAATGCATCTTCATTGTCCACGCCAATAATCTCATCGTAGATGGACGTGTTCAGAATATCGGGCACGAATCCTGCTCCGATCCCTTGAATCTTGTGAGGACCTGGCTTACCGCCGGAAAGCACCGGGGAAGCGGATGGTTCCACAGCGTATATCTTAATGTTCGGGAAATTCTCCTTAAGAACGGAACCGGCACCTGTAATTGTACCGCCAGTACCGATACCAGAGATGAAGGCATCAATCTTGCCGTCATGACCATTGATTGCTTCCACAATTTCCGGACCTGTCGTCTCAATATGGACCTTAACGTTCGCTTGGTTCTTGAATTGCTGCGGAATGAAGTAAGTCGGGTTCTCAGCTGCCAAATCCTCTGCACGCTTGATTGCACCCTTCATTCCTTCAGGTCCTGGTGTCAGGATCAGTTGAGCTCCGTATGCACGAAGCAGGTTACGACGCTCAATGCTCATTGTTTCCGGCATAACCAGAATAGCTTTATAACCCTTTGCTGCAGCAACCATAGCAAGTCCGATTCCCGTGTTACCGCTAGTTGGCTCGATAATGGTATCGCCTGGTTTAAGCTGGCCTTCCTTCTCCGCTGTCTCAATCATGCTGATTGCAATGCGGTCCTTCACGCTTGCTCCTGGATTCTGGTACTCCAGCTTCACATAAATCTCAGCGCTATCTTCAGGAACAACTCGATTCAATCGAACTAGAGGGGTATCCCCAATTAATTGTGTGATGTTTTGGACTAATTTCGCCATCGTAAACCCTCCCAAGTTCCTAATTATTATTCCGAGTAAAACTGTCGGCTTTATTACTTTTTATCTTATCAATGGGCCTATGGAATGTCAATACTATTTTATCCAGCTTACGTAAATTATTTGAATTCCGGCATAAGAATTGTCGCCTTATGGTTTTGCCGAATGATGGTCAGCAATTCCTTCAACGGGACTGCCTTCTGCAGCGCAAGCTCATGACGTATAAATTCTTTGGTTTCCTGATCGATCGTTTTTTTCGTTTCTTTTTTCTCCAGCAGCTGCAGAATCACGAACCCGTTCTTGCTCGGAATCGGCTTACTCAGCTCGTTCACCTTCAACGTTCGCGCCGTCTGGATAATATATGGAGGCAGGAATGGATCTGTATCTTCCACCCAACCCAAGTCTCCGCCCTGCTTGGAAGTTTCCCCATCAATGGAACGTTCCTTGGCGAGCACCCCGAAGTCATGCCCCTTGTTCAAATCCGCAATGAATTGATTGGCCTCTTCCTTCGTTTTGACCTCCGCTTTGAGCAGATGATAACGAATGAAGCTCTGGAATTCTTCAGGATGCTCCTGTATGTATGCCTGGACTTCGGCGTCCGTCACCTTGACATTCCTTGTGGCCAGCCGCTCGAGCAGCAGCTTGTAGTACACATCCTCACTTAGCTCGGACTTGGTCAGTCCTAACTGTTCCTTCATCGATTGATAAAAAGCTTCCTCACTCTCATACCCATGCTGCATACGAGAAAGCTCACTCTCGATTTCCTCCCGGGTAACCTTGACTTGCAAGCTGTCAGCTTCTTGCCGTATAGCTTCTCGATCAATTAGCAGGTTCAACAGCTCTGCCCCATACTTATCCTGCAGACGACTTATAAGATCATCGTATTTAATATTCGTCTCTCCAACGGTGGCCACAATTCTCTCTTGCCCCATCTGACCCCCTGAATCAGGAGAGCCTGTAGGCTGCACGGGATCCGTATGTGACGGTTTCCCATTGCTTAGCAAGATTGTCAGCACCAATATACAAGCCAGCAGCAATCCTATAGCTCCCCAAAGAAGTCTGACACTCCTCATCCTGATTTCTCCTCTATCTCTTATCCCATTTTCTTCCTAAAGCAACTAACCTCTATCTCTACGAGGCTCTGTTTATTAAGACTTGAAGCTGCTCCGCATCAAAATGATAAGCCTCATTACAGAAGTGGCATACCACCTCAGCCTGCCCTTGCTCCTCAAGCAGCTCCTTAAGCTCCTGCTGTCCGAGACTGATCAAGGTTTGCTCTACGCGCTCCTGCGAGCATTTGCATCGGAACTGCAGCTCCATCCGTTCCTTAACTTCGACCCCATCCAGCAGCTCTTCAAGAATTTGCTCCAAATTTTTGCCGGCCTCCAGCATAGCTGTAACAGGAGGCAGCTGAGCCAAACGAATTTCCAGCTCATCAATATCCTCATCGGTCATGCCGGGCATCAGTTGGACAATAAACCCTCCTGACACCTTGACTGAAAAGTCCACATCAATCAGAACGCCTAATCCAACGACGGATGGTGTTTGCTCTGATTTGGCAAAATAATAAGTAAAATCATCACCAAGCTCCCCTGATACAATCGGAGTGCTTCCACGGTAAGGCTCCTTCAATCCAAGATCCTTGATAATATAAATAAAACCTTCCGTTCCGACAGCCCCTGCTACGTCAAGCTTGCCATTCTCATTAAGGGGAAGATCTACGCCTGGATCATCTACATACCCTCTAAGCTCACCTCGGGCATTCGCATCCACTACGATCTGGCCTAACGGGCCATCCCCCTTCACTTGAACCGTAAGCTTTTCTTCACCCTTCATCATGGCACCCATCATAGCACCGGCAGTTAAAGCACGGCCCAATGCCGCAGTTGCTACCGGGCTGGTATGATGCCTTTTGCGAAGGTCTTCCAATACACCGGTTGTATTCGCAGCGAACGCTCTAACCTTACCACCTAGAGCAGTCGCCCGTATCAAATAATTTTGCTGCATCCAATATCCTCCGCTCTAGCTGTTTCGTTCATATATAATCTGTAGACCTTGAAGGGTTAATAGCGGATTAACGATCTGAATGGTTCTTGACTCGCCAGAAATCAGCTCCGCCAACCCCCCTGTTGCTATAACCTTGGTCTTCGTTTTGTATTCTTCCTCAATTCGTTGAACAATACCATCAACTTGCCCCGCAAAGCCAAATATTATCCCGGCCTGCATGGAGGCAACTGTACTGCGTCCGACTGTGCTTTTCGGTTTAATCAGCTCAATCCGGGGTAACTTGGCTGCTTTCTGATAGAGGGCCTCTGTGGAAATTCCAATTCCTGGAGCTATCGCTCCTCCAATATATTGCCCTTTTCCGTCAATGAAACAAAACGTAGTAGCCGTTCCAAAATCAACGACGATCAAGGGAGGACCGTATAACTCGATAGCCGCTACCGCATTCACGATGCGATCCGCGCCAACCTCTCGGGGGTTCTCATAACGGATGTTAAGGCCTGTGCGAATACCTGGACCTACGAACATAGCCTTTTGGTTCAAATATTTGTCGCAAATCTGCTCCAGCACATGAATCATCGGAGGTACAACAGACGAAATCATCACACCTTTAATTTGATTAACCGTGATGCCCGCATATTGAAACAAATTGAAAATCATCATGCCATATTCATCTACCGTGGAGGATCGGTTCGTGCTGACCCGCCAATTGTGCAGTAATTGCTTGCCTTCATACAACCCTAACACAATATTGGTATTGCCCACATCCACGACCAAAATCATGCGCCAGGCTCCTTAATAGTATCAAGATCCAAGCTGATGTCCAAAGATTGTACGGAATAAGTCAACCGGCCTACGGAGATCACATCAACCCCGGTACGGGCAATGGACGCCAATGTATCCAGCGTAACCGACCCGGATGCTTCGATCAGAACGTGCGGAGCAGCGGTGCGGATGCGTCTGACCGCTTCCCTCATACGCTCGTTGTCCATGTTATCCAGCATGATGATGTCGGCTCCAGCTGCAAGGGCCTGCTCCAATTGATCAAAGGACTCCACTTCTACTTCGATCTTCATCGTATGAGGAATGCCCGCTCGCGCGGCGCGTACCGCCAGCTCGATTCCACCGGAGCCCTTAATATGATTATCTTTTATCATAACCGCATCGTACAACCCGAATCGATGATTGTATCCGCCGCCTATTCGAACCGCATATTTCTCCAGCATACGATGCCCTGGAGTTGTCTTACGCGTATCTACCAAGCGCACAGGCAAATTCTCAAGCGCCTGAACGAACTGGTTCGTCCTCGTAGCAATACCGGATAGGCGCTGCATCAGGTTGAGCGCAAGCCTCTCACCGATCAGGATGCTTCTCGTGTTACCGCTAACCTCAGCAAGTACTGTGCCCGCTGCAACGAACGATCCCTCTTCAGCTAACGGATTAAACTGCAGATTGGGGTCAACGATCTCAAACACTTGTTGGGCCACAGGCAGCCCTGCCAGTATCCCTGATTCCTTCACATGAAGAATACCTTTAGACCGACGGTCCAAAGGTATAGTCGTCGCTGTCGTCATATCGCCTGTACCTATGTCTTCCTCTAACCACAGACGAATATTCCGGCTTAAAAGTTCCTTGTTCAACAACATTTCTTTAGTCATGGATACGTTCCTCCGTAAATCCTTTATCACGTTCAATCACAATATGCTTACGCCATATCAAATCATCCTTCTCAGGAAAATCATGACAATTGACGCTTTAGCTCCTCGAGACCTTTCTCCAAGCCCTTCGCATTTCTGACCAATCCCACATAACGAAGCATAATCTTCTGCAGCTTCAAGCGTTTTTCCACAATAGCCTGCATAGGCCCTACTGGCTTATGGCTGTGCTCCGAGAAATCAGCGGCTAGATCCTGCTCCGACAAACCTGCAATATGTTCAATAATTCGGCGTCCGAATACAATCGCCTCCGACAAGGAGTTGCTGGCTAGACGATTCGCACCGTGTACACCCGTGGAAGACACTTCGCCGCAAGCGTACAACCGCTTGATGGAAGTTTGCCCATTCAAATCCGTCCGAATTCCACCCATCATATAGTGAGCCGCTGGCGCCACTGGAATCCAGTCTGATGTCACGTCGAGCCCATAAGTTAAACAATACTCATAAATGTTAGGAAAACGGTGTTTAACCATGTCCGCAGGTTCGTGCGTAATATCAATATATACAAAAGTAGACTTGGTATTCTCCATTTCGTTCACAATCGCTCTAGCCACAATATCCCGAGGTGCCAGCTCCAGCAAGGGGTGAACCTTCTCCATGAACCGCTCGCCCCTGATGTTGCGCAGTACAGCGCCTTCTCCACGAAGCGCTTCGGAGATCAGGAATCTCGGCGCCCCTGGATAACAGAGAGACGTGGGATGAAACTGGACGAACTCCATATCGCGAATAAGTGCTCCCGCCCGATATGCCATAGCTATTCCATCACCCGTTGCGATATCCGGGTTCGTCGTGTAGCGATATAACTGGCCTGTCCCGCCGGAGCACAATATGATGGCATTGGCCGAAACATATACCCGTTGTCCGTCCGGCTTTTGAACTAACACGCCCTTACATTCGTTCTGGTATGTAATGAGATCAATCACATAGTGATCGTCCCACAACTGAATCTTCTCGCTTTGCTTCGACTTCTCCGACAATGCCCGAACGATCTCAGCCCCTGTGGCATCTCCTTGAGCATGCAGAATGCGTCTCTGGCTATGTGCGCCTTCCTTAGTCAGTGCGAACTCGCCATTCTCAAGATCGAACTGAGTCCCCATCCGGATCAGATCCTTGACCCCTTCGGGACCTTCATGTACAAGTACATCCACAGCTTCATGATCGCACAGTCCCGCTCCAGCGATCAGCGTATCTTGTCGATGATACTCCGGTGAATCTTCATCTGAGATAACCGCAGCTATCCCCCCTTGCGCATAACGGGTATTGCTGTCCAGTAAAGATTTCTTCGTAATCATAAGCACATTGTGTGTTTCACTGGCACGAATGGCAGTGAATAATCCAGCGATCCCCGCTCCAATGACAACTACGTCTGTCTGTACATGGGGGAGCTTGTCCAGCGAGAAATCGACTAAATAACGTGGTATCATACCATTCACCTTTATGGGCAAGAGAGTAGCGCATGCTACTTAACTTGTAACATGCGCTCTAGGGAGAGTCGGGCTTGTTCAGCAACTTGAGGCGGTACATAAATTTGAGGCTGCATTGTTTCCATACAGCGTACAATCTTTTTGAGATTATTAACTTTCATATTCGGACAGACCAGGAACTTGGTAGCAAAGTGGAAAGTCTTATTCGGGCTATCCATTCTTAATTGATACCCCGTTCCGTCCTCCGTACCCACGATGAATTCCTGACAGTCGGATTCTTTGCAATACTTGATAATGGCTGTAGTACTGCCTACAAAGTCTCCAAGCTGCACAACTTCCGGTCTGCATTCAGGGTGAACGACGAATTGAGCGTTCGGATGTTTGGCTTTCATCTCTATAACGTCCTTAACCGTCAGCATGTCGTGGGTGTTGCAGTACCCTTCCCAAATAATCATTTTCTTATCGGTGAATTTGGATACGTAATCGCCCAGATTCTTATCCGGTACCCATATAATTTCATCGGCATCGACAGATTGGATAACCTTTACAGCATTGGCCGATGTACAACAAATATCAGTTTCTGCTTTAATCTCAGCGGAGGAGTTAATGTAAGTCACTACCGCAGCGTTAGGATGCTGCCGCTTAAGCGCCTTAAGCCCTTCCACATTGACCATATCAGCCATCGGGCAGCCTGCCCGCTCATCAGGAATAATAACGGTTTTGTCAGGAGCGAGGATCTTGGCGCTCTCTCCCATAAAATGCACCCCGCAAAACACGATTACTTCTGCATCGGTCTGGGCTGCTTTCTGAGCCAGCAAGAAGGAATCTCCTCGAAAATCAGCAACTTCCTGAACTTCATCCCTCTGATAATAATGGGCAAGTATGATCGCATTGCGATCTTTCTTGAGCTCAGCAATTCGCTGTTTAAGCTCGCGGTTCTGTTCCGCTTTTCGCTCTAGTGCAAGTAGCTCCATCTTAAGTCTCCCCTTCCATCCGAATACGTGAAAAAGTTCACGCATTACTCTATTATAAAAAACGCGGAATTCTCTTGCTATCCCATATTCTACAAAAAGAAGGGTGCGGAAATATGGATGTTGTATACCCTTATTATGAACAGCGAATTTGCAAAATAGCAACTTTCGCGAAAGGTTACATTTTACAACTAATTTACACAACCTGAACCCTGCTGTCAATGACCAAAAACCCCGATTTTAGCGGGTTTACAGGGCTGGCTTGCAAAAAATCCGGCATCTCCACATGGGATTGCCGGATTTCGCTTATTCGTCCTTAGGGTCTTTCTTATCACGGTCGAAATCGAGCTTGTTGGCGTCGCTCGTTCCGTCCTGTGTATTGATGTTAACTTTCAGTTGTTCATCGAAACTAGCCCAGTCATCGCTTTTCTCGACCACTTTATCCGTTACTCTGCCATGCTCCAGCAACTGAGCAATTTGGTCTCTGTCGAGAGTTTCTCTCTCCAGCAAGGAAGTAGCCACCAAATGAACCTGATCTGAATACTGGGTCAAAATTTCTTTGGCCCGGTTATAACAGCGGCCAATTAATTCCTGCATTTCTTTATCGATCTCATAAGCAATCGCGTCACTGTAGTTCTGCTCATGACCAATATCACGGCCTAAGAACACTTGACCTTGAGTTTGGCCGAACTGCATTGGTCCAAGCCTCTCGCTCATCCCGTATTCCATAATCATGCTGCGGGCAATCCCTGTTGCCTTGCGGAAGTCATCAAAGGCTCCAGTTCCTACTTCACCGATATACATTTCCTCTGAAACACGACCGCCAAGAAGTCCAGTAATCCGGTCGATCAACTCTGACTTAGTCGCGAGCAACCGATCCTCTCCGTCCTTCGGAATACTGAGTACATATCCTCCGGCACGTCCACGAGGAACGATTGTAACCTTATGCACAACATCAGCATTCTTCTCATAGTATCCAATAATCGCATGACCCGCTTCGTGGTACGCAATTGTACGTTTCTCACGTTCGCTGATGACACGGCTCTTCTTCTGTGTCCCCACAATAACCCGGTCGAATGCTTCCTCGACCTCATCCATCGAGATATCCTTGCGACTGCGACGGGCTGCAATGAGCGCGGCTTCGTTCAGCAAGTTTTCCAGATCGGCTCCGGTAAAACCAGTGGTATAGCGTGACAACACATCCAGCTTAACATCCTTGGCAAGCGGTTTGTTGCGAGCGTGAACCTTCAATACGGCTTCGCGCCCCTTCACATCTGGACGATCGACAGTAATCTGACGGTCAAATCGACCTGGACGCAAAAGTGCAGGATCAAGAATGTCAGGTCGGTTAGTAGCCGCAACGATAATAATACCTTCGTTCGCTCCGAATCCATCCATCTCTACGAGCAATTGGTTGAGCGTCTGCTCACGCTCGTCATGACCTCCGCCTAGTCCGGCGCCGCGTTGGCGACCGACAGCATCGATCTCATCGATGAAGATAATACATGGCGCACTCTTCTTCGCGTTCTCGAACAAATCCCGGACACGGGATGCCCCGACACCGACGAACATCTCGACGAAGTCAGAACCACTGATGCTGAAGAACGGCACTCCTGCTTCTCCTGCAACGGCACGAGCCAGAAGCGTCTTCCCTGTTCCTGGAGGCCCGACGAGCAAGACCCCTTTGGGAATACGTGCTCCTAAGGCTGCGAATCTTCGCGGGTCCTTCAAGAACTCTACGACTTCCACCAGCTCTTGCTTCTCTTCATCTGCGCCGGCTACATCGTCAAACGTAACCCTCTTCTTCTCTTCATTGTATAGGCGAGCTCGGCTTTTACCGAAATTCATTACTTTTCCGCCGCCACCCTGAGCCTGATTCAGCAAGAAGAAGAACAGGATGAAGATGATGACAAACGGAATAATGGAAGTCAGGAACGTAATCCAGACGTTGTCCCCGTCCATCTTCTCATGGATTTCCTTGGTAACATTACTTTGCTCTAGTAGATCAATCACCCGTTCACCGAAAGGAGCGTGTGTTTCAAAGAGCAGCTTATCTGTATCTGTAGCGGTTTGTTTAAATTTCCCCCGAATCAGATAGGTGTACCCATCAAACTTAACCGACACTTCATCGACATTAT
>JARBUQ010000231.1 GCA_029239545.1 Paenibacillus sp. | reverse complement strand
CCTGTCGTACTCGCAAAAGGAGAGGTCTCGATATATATGCCGTATTTGTTTACACTGTTGACGACGCTGTTATAGCTGGACCAGTCCAGATATAGCGTGCTGTAATTTTTGAGCTCTGCAGTAAACTCAACTTGATCCGGCGTCGTCTTCTTCGGAAGCGCAGGGTCGTACAGCTTCCAGCCCCAGATCGCCACTTCTCCGACCGTTAAAATCTCCGAATTATTCGCATTATGCATAATAATTTTGACATATTTCGCATGCTTGCCTGGAACGCCGTAACTTGGCGTATTCACGACCGCGTTCGCTGTGCGGCTGCTTGCGTTAGGCGTATAACCGAGAGACGAATAGTTCACACCGTCGGTACTGACGAGAACCTCATACCCATCCATGAACTTGTTGCCGCCCGATGCCAATGTCCATACATCGATTTTCCCGATTTGATACACATCGTTCAAGTTGAAGACAACCGCGCCGAACTTCCCTTTCGAACCCCAGATCGAGTTGGTCGTAGAAGCCGCATCGGATTCTTTGCTGGAACCGTCAATTAAGTCCGGTGCGCCCCCTACAGTGTCATTCTTGGAGCTATCGTTATCATATTTGATTAAATCTCCATCTGTAACGAACGGTTGATCGGTCAACCACTCGTAGGATGCGCCTGTTGCAATCTTGGGAAGGGACGTATTATATAAATAGCCGGAAGACCTTAAATGGTTATTGCTCAAGATAGCCGCCGGCTCCAGAGCATCGCCGTAAACAGCTACTTCCCCCAACCTCATGACTTGCTTGGCCGGGTCCTTATGCATAATGATTTTGATATATTGGGCATAAACGGCAGGCTTGACGGCAAGCGTAACCTGGGCAAAACCTGAGCCGGATGTATTCGCATTGTCCGCAGCCCCTACCCTGTTGTAAGTCACTCCGTCGAAGCTGGCATACACCTCAAAATTTCTCATATGACTGTTATTATCTGTGTCCGCCCATACCTTCACCGATGATACCTTATAGACGGTTTTCAAGTCGTATATAAGTGTTCCATATGCGGCAGAGCCTTCCGCGCTCCCCGTTGTGCTGCTCGTGTTATCGTCTGGATCGTTACTGCCATCCGTCATATCCGGCCCACCAATGTCATCCGAAGCGATTAGAGCCGGATCCGTCGCGTGGATCCCTTCTGTCAACCAGGTATAGGACGCTCCTGTAGTCATAGCCGCTGTACCCTCAGGGAAGAGTGTCCCTCCGATCACATTTCCGCTTAGTAGCTTCTCGCCGTTTGCCGCCTGAACAGGTTGACTTTCCAAAGGAATAGCAACGGAAACCAAGCTGAGCAGAAAGGCAAATGCAACTACAAGAGCACAGCTCTTTTTCATAAATCTCATGGCAAAGCTCCTCTCTGGAATGTGGCGTACAGGATCGGAACAGCTTCGTAGGCGGCCGCTTCAGAAGGCATGTCATCACCTTTTGAACGTGCCTCAACGGTCACTATACTGCTCGCCGTATAACTGCCATCGTCGGTCGTCACGGTAATCGTTGCCGTACCTGCTGATACTCCAGTAATGATTGCATGCTGCTTGTTGACCTCTTGCGTAACACTAACAACCGCCGGATTGCTCGATGCGAAGTGGACCTGCTTGTTGCTTGAATTGCTTGGTTGGACCTTTGCGTTCAGGACAATCGCTTGACCCTCTTTCAATGTTACGGTCGAGCGGTTCAGTGTAACCCCTGTTACTTGCACCTCGCCGTCTGTTGAAGGCTCCTTGATTGTCACCGTACTGTTCGCCGTATAGCCACCATCGTCTGTCGTCACGGTAATCATTGCCGTACCCGCTGATACACCAGTGACGGTTGCTTGCAGACCATAGACCCCTTGCACAACGCTTGCCACCGCCGGATCACTCGATGTAAAGCGAACTTGTTTGTTGGTTGAGTCGCCTGGAAGGAGCGTCGCATTCAGGACGGTCGTTTCTCCCAGATTCAATGATGCCGTCATTTGGTCCAGTGTAACCCCTGTTACCCGCACTTCGGGCGCAGCAATTTCGGTGAAAATCAAATCTTCAAACAACTGCGTATTTTTGCTGGAACCAATCCCGCTCATGTATTCAAGCCAACCGCGTCGGGTAGTGCCGTCATTCTCATTAATCAGCATGGAAAACCCGAAAATGTCTTTGTCCTGTGGCGATTGGCCTTCAGGCAGCAGCTCCGACCACGGAATTGCGAGCTCATAGGTGGTGGCGATGTCACTGCGATTAACTACCGCTTGCACACTCGTCATCTCCCCTGTAGGTTTACCGTTAGCTGACAACCATCTCCAGACCATCGGTCCTTGTTCTCCTAGCGCGATACCGAATTCGTTGTTTTCCGCGCTGCCGATGCCGTTAACTCTTCCCGTATCCACGGAGAACTGTATGCTATCCCCCTGCCACATGTCACCGCCAGTGCCTTTTTGATGATGGATATTATCTTTTACCTCCATACCAAAGTAGAGATGGCTGCGGTCCCACTTCAGATAGCCTTTGCCGCTTAAATCCTGCTCGCCGCCCCAATTGGCGATGTTCTTATTTTGATCCGCTCGGTTAATGACGATAGGCATGCCATTATGCCAGCTTGCCTCTAACAGGCTGCCATCTATGTTCGGTGCCGTCTGGTCGTTCACAGCAGCAATAAAGTTAAATGGTCTCTCCACGAGCTTCGTAAATCCGCTATCCAGCTCCACCGTGAGCTTTAACTTGGCTCTCGCTTGCTCCGGGAGCTTGATGATCGGAATCGTTATTTTCTTGATTTCCCCGGGCAAAAGATTATTGAAAGCAATCGGGCCGCTTTGTCCTAAGACCAAATATACAGCCTCGGTAACGCTTATAGTGCCGTTAAGCTCTTTGTCCTCAGTCGCATTCTCCACATAAATTGCCGCATTCCATTGATCCCAGTGCCCAGGTACAGCAACCTCAGGCACCATGCGAACTTTGATTGTTTCCAGTACATTAACTTTTAATTTCATGGACGCAACAAGCGATGTGCCCGAGATGACTTGGAGCGTAAGCTCCTGGATCTTCTCTTCCGCGTTAAGCGGAACGGGAATAGCAATCGGAATGGCAGTCGTTCCCGCTGTAAAGTTCACGTCACCTTCCAGCTTCCATTCATCGGATGGACCAATTAGCTCCAACCTTCCATCCAGCTCCGCACCCATCCCGAATCGGTTGATCGCAGCGTGGATAACCTCTCCACGTCTAATATCCACCGATGGAGTCTTTAACACAAAGGAATCATCAATGGACGAAACCTCCACGCCCGTGCTGGAGTAAATAAACACAGGTGCGCCATTAATCGTTAAGCTTGCGCTTCCATCGCTGACTGGCAAATAGGTATAGCTTCCGTCAATACCCACAACGGCAAGCCTGGCATCCTTCGTTTTGAAGGTTGCTGTTTTGGTAGATTCATCCGCCGCCCAGAGCGATGTGATATACTGATTTTTCCCTTCATGCCAATATTCATAACCATAGTACGGATGCTCGACATTCGGCTGGGCTCTTACGTATTTGGCGTCTTTCAATACCTTAGACATCATATAGTAAGCATAATAGCTTGGCTTCGGAATGCCGTTCCAGTCGATGAGTCCCAGATTATGCTCTAGATTGGTCGCATCGAGTCCGTCATCTTGGAAATCGTACCAGTGCATTCTCTTAATCCCGCCTGCAATCGCATGCATATAAGCTCTAGCCAAATAGTTGCGCTGTGTGATCTGATTCACTGGACGAAGATAACTGCTTCCCGTATAGGTGCTCCATCCTAGCTCTGTGAAGATAATTGGTTTCTCCTGATCGCCATATTTGGCTTTCAGCGCCTGGATATCTTCAATTTTCTTAATCAGCATTTCCGGCGCGCCTGGAATAAGTCCAGGCAAGCTGCCTTCATGGTTTTTCACATAGGGGTGTACATCAAGCACGTCAAAATAGGTTTTCACTAAAGCCCCATTTTGCCCATCTGATTTATATAAGTTCTCAAGCCAAGTCATACTTGCGGGTTCAGTTCCGCCAAGAGCAGGCTCAACAAGTAAATTCCGGCTATCCACCGCCTTCAAGCTCTCGTGGTTTTGCTTAAATTGCAAGGCCAGTGCAGAAGGATTTGTGCCCTTTAAGTCAGGCTCATTAACCGTGGAGAAGGACCAGGTTCCTTGTTTGTTTTCCATCGGAACATCTTGTGGCCCGTGGTAGAACGTATGGAACCCAACCCCGTATTTATTGGAGAACGTTTTGACCCAAGAATCATGAATCCACCAACGGTTGAAGTTAATCCCTTCGATGCCTCTCGTCAGAATAAGCTTGCGGATGATGTTCTCATCCTCTTTGCTCCCGTGCTGTACATAATTACCTCCGCCATAAGGCGTATCGTTAATAGCGAAGATGTCCCCGACCTTCTCCCCGCCGAGAACGCTAGGTGTCGTGATTTTAACCGTGCTGACATCCTTGCGTTCGCCCGAGGCGGTGCTCGTCGGAGTTACTGCGATGTAATAAGTCGTCTCTGGCTCCAAAGATGAAACAAGCAGAAATTTCCCCTTCTGTTCAACCGATCCGTTATCGGCCGTCACATGAGCGGGTAGTCCGTTTGTTGTCGTAAAGTCACTCTTCCGAATGTAGATGCTGTATTTATTAACCTTGTTGACTACGGAATTATACGCAGACCAATCCAGATATAGCGTGTTGTAATTTTTCACATAGCTCGTGAATTCGACCTGATCCGGGTTGTCTTTCTTGGCAAGCGTCACATCATACAGCTTCCAGCCCCAGATTGCGATCTCCCCCGCAATCATTCGGTCGGAGTCGTTCGCATTATGCATGACGATTCTTACATATTTCGCATGCTTGCCGGGGGTGCCGTAGGAAGGCGTATTGACCATGCCACTTTCATATCGGCTGTTCGGATTCGCGGTGTATCCGCTTGAGAAATAATTAACGTTATCGACGCTTAACAAAACCTCATAGCCGTCCATGAAATTACCGCTCTCCGCTTTGGACCACACATCGATATTCCCGATCTGATACATATCATTTAATGTAAAAGTTACCGTTCCGTATTTTCCTTGGGAACCTGCGGCCATACTGGCTATCGTATCTGCCGTTTCCTCCGTGCTCGAACCGTCAATTAGATCAGGCAAGCCGCTGACGCTCCCATCATTCTTAGCGCCGGCTTCATTGTCGCTCGTCATTAAACCAGCTTGCGTCACAAAAGGCTGTTCGGTGCTCCATTTATAGGTTGCCTTTGTATCCAGCTTTAGCATCCCTGTGGCATAGTGACCACCGGCTTTTAACTGGTTATTGCTTAGAATCGCCGGCGCTTCCGCAGTTTCACCCCATATCGCCACTTCTCCTATGCTCATCATGAGCTTGGCCGGATTTTTGTGCAGGATGACCTTTACATATCTGGCATAAGGGGCTGGTTTGATGCTGCTGGTTACAGGAACGATGCCTGCGACATCCCCGTATGTACTTTCGGTAACCGCAACGCGGTTGTAATTCACACCGTCGAAACTTGCATAAATCTCAACCTGCTTTAAACCGCTTGTTCCCGAGAATTCGGACCAAACCTGCAAGGCGGATACCCGGTATACGGCTTGCAGGTCATAGACCAACGTTCCGTGAGCTGCTCCTGATTGACTGTAAGTTGATGTGACAACGCTTACAGAACCGTCTGTCATTTGGTCCGCATCGCCAGGATCTGCAGCCAAAAGCCCAGGATTCGTCGCATAAAGCCCTTCCTGCTGCCAATTGTATACGGCTCCAGTATCAATGACCGGTGTATTTTCCGGAAACAACTGGCCTATTGTATTACCACTTAGCAGCTTTGGCACATCCGACTCGGCCGCATGCGCGATAGGTGCGTCAGTCGATGCCATACCTATGGTTTGAATAAACAATAATATCGCTATGATGATGGGACCTATTTTTTTTAACATTACAGAACTCCCTTCTCCTAATGAATAGCCTGACTTAAATATTCGCTTGATTGCCTACAATGACGTCACGCTTCCTCTCACCTCCACCCAAATCTTGGGTTCGATTGTATGATGAGACTAACCTTATCAAATGCAGTTGAAATCACAATAGACAGTTTTTGTCGGACGTCGCATTTCTTTCGATCCAACGCTGTATGAGCGCAATTAAACTCTCTCAATAAAAACGTCTTAAAAGATGTAACTTGATCCGCCCCTAGGTCACTTCCATGAATGGAAAAAAGCATGCTGAGACAAGAGAACTCTCTTGCCCAGCATGCCAGTTGATGTACGAATTTAAATTGAAAGGTACAGGTTCCGATAACCACTCGGCGTCAAGTCCGTCAATCTTTTGAACGTATGACAAAAGTGGGAAATATCCTGAAATCCTACAGAAGCTGCAACCTCCGTTATGGGCAGATCGCTCCCTTGTAAGTACTCCTTTGCTTTGTTGATACGATAGGCAATTAGAAACTCATTGACGGAAACCCCTGTATCCTGTTTGAAAATTTTACAAAGATACGATCGCGAAAGGTGAAACTGTCCGCACAAATCCTCTATACGCAAAGATTCCTGGTAGTGCTCCATCATATAGCTCAATATGTTTTCGACAACCCTCTTTCGTTCTCCCGATCCCGGCTGAACAAGGCTTATATCTGTCTGATAACGGCCTAACTGAGTAAACATATGCAGCAGGAGCCCTTTCACAGCAAGGGGATATCCCGGCTGCTGTTCCCTGATTTCCCGCTCCAGCTGACTAAGCGTTTCCTGCAAGCCCAGCAATTGGCGGGCATTTAATTGGACATGAAGGGAGTCGCTGCCCGGTCCTGGAACCCACTGCTCAATCCATGCAGCTATCTGCATATCACGCTCGTACAAACCTTCCAGATAGCCTTTCTCGACGGCAAGGACATAGCGATGAAAAGGAACCTCCATATCCGGGCGCGATCTATGCATGGCCATAGGCCTTACGACCGTGAAGCTTCCTGGTCCTAATGTATGAATCCGTTCACCAGCAATGTATTTGCCGCTGCCTTGTATACATAAATAAAATTCGAATCCGCTGTGCGAATGGAAGTTGCGCTGGTACAAGCTCGTCGTTCGATACAAACAATGAACGGGAAAGGCAGAGAGTGTCAGATTCGTCCACTCGTCTATTGCCGCCGCTCCATTGGCATCAGGCTGCTCTACCCGTTCTAAGTTTTCCGATTTCACC
>JARBUQ010000230.1 GCA_029239545.1 Paenibacillus sp. | reverse complement strand
TGTCCCCAAACGTAGAATAGCAAGGGCTTCTTAGTATGCTTCAAGTCTAAAAAGGTTTGTGTGCGCGTCAATAAATCATCACGGTGATGGCAAGTAGGAGACCACTGATGCCATTGCTGCGGCAGCTCAAATTTGGAGCTGGATACGGTGGTTCGGCTGTAATCGAATCCAAGCATGGGCATCAAATCAGCAACTTCGTTGGTTACTGTTCCATACGGATAGGACATTCCTTTCACTGGGTAACCGACAAGTCGCTCTAGCACCTGACGGTCGTTCATTAGTTCACGCACGCGCATTTCTTTGGGTATGTTTGGCAAGTGCGGGTGTGTCACAGTATGAGCAGCAACCTCATGACCGGCGTATAGCTCCTTAACTTCGCTTTCCTCTATATAATCAACGTTTCCGAGCTTCCCCGAATTGAGATGAAACGTTCCCTTCAGTCCATAACTATTCAATATCTCAATCATGCGGCGATCATGTATTCTTCCATCGTCATAGCTGAGCGTCAATGCCTTGGTCCTCCCGCCGGGGAAGCGGTCATATACGATATTCATAATAGACTCCTCTCTTCTTCTAATCAGAGTTGATTGTAGCATCTTCCTTTTGGAGATTCAATTCACATTATTAAGGAGGATATCAAAAGGCTAACCCGCAAAGACGCCATTCTGGTCCCTGCTCTAATGAGCGGGATTGGAATGGTATTTTTAGGCTCGATAATGTGTTTGTGAGCCAGATCAAAGGGACTCTTCATCCGTATTATCAGGCGGGAAAATCGCTTTCCTAACCTGTCAGGGCAATCGCTAATCAACCCTCTCTGTTACACGGTAGAGAAGTGCCAAGCGGGCTCGAGGCGGTGGACGCCCTGAGGCCTGTAGCCTAACGCTGCGCTCAGACCGCAGGCGTCAGCCAGCAAGTAGAGGACGCTGAGCCACATCTCGGTGCCTTGCAGCCCGGCGGGATGCAGCGTCTCAAGCTCGAAGCTGAAGCCGCGACCCTCCTGCCAGCGTCCCAGCACACGCTCAATCTGCTCAAGCGACCAAGCGACGATGTCAGCTCTGCGGTAATCGCTTTGTCTCATGCATAACCAAAGTGGATGAATAACATCCAACACGTTGCAAGCATTACCGCGATCATCACGGAAAAATTGACTGTTCTTCGAATGAGCAAGCACGGTGTCGATCGTGGTGTTAACATAGGGCAGCGGCAAGCCGAATTGCGCATAGGTCGAGCGTGTTAATCTGTAGAAACCGTTCACAGGCTGCATCCAGCCATCCTGCGCAGTGGGTCGTCCCCATAAGCCAGATGTGCGGTCTGCATGAGTATGAAGCCAGCCGAATAGGTCGTCGGGACGTTTCGTTGAAGCGAAATGTCTGGCATTGATATAGAGGCCTGTCGCGTAGCTGTCGATCCAGTTGCCGGCCCCCCATGAATTGTTCACCCAGGGCAGCTCATCGAGATTGCGGTACAGGCCCTCGGTTGTCTTCCGTTCAATCACATGTACAGGATGCTCTAGATGTGTTCCCAGCACTTCAAGCGCGTACCCAACTGCCAGCAAATGATAGCCGGACAAAGTATTCGGGAGAAAGGCCGGATCATCGCTCTCAGGATCAGGAATATCCCAAGGATCCGGCACCAAGCCTGTGCGAGGATCCTGATAGCTTCGCAGCCGAGCGATCATCTGATCGCGAGTGAAGCCTGGCGGCAGCTGTCCGAACATTCCAGCGATCTCCGTTGCATCGCAATACGCCCTCACGGTACGTCTGTGACCCGGCTTGTCGATATAGTAGGGCTCCCCGCCCTCGGCAGGGACCAGATAAAAACCAAGCACCTCAGTCAACTGCTCCTTCACATGCTGTCCGAAAGCTTGCAGTCGGCCAGCCAGAGCAGTGTCTCGGGCAGATTGCTCCTCCGCACCCGCAGCTATGCTATTATCGGACGCTGAGGCAGCAGGGCGGCGTGCGTCCTCCAAACGATTGCGAATGACCTTCGCCGGATTGCCGCCAGCGATACTATAAGGAGGCACGTCTCTGGTCACGATTGCGCCAGCCGCAATAATACTATGTGCGCCAATCTTAACGCCGTCCACAATAACGGCATTCGCCCCCACCCACACATCGTCTCCGATCTCTATTCCTTTGGATACGATGGGCTGATGGAATATAGGTTTGTCCGTGGACTCATAACCGTGATTAAATCCATAAATGCTTGCATGCGAAGCAATCCTCACTCCATCTCCCATCACGATATTGCCGGTCACCACCGCGTAGGAATTAATGGTGCAGTCCGCCCCCATAATAATGGATTTATCGCGTACGACAGCGCCTGCAGCAATATAGCTGCGATCGCCCATCTGAAGCTGATCAGGGAAAACCGCAGCCGAGGGGGATACGAAACAATTTGCACCAAACACCGCTTTGCACGTATCTGTTAGATGCTGTTGAATCCGAGCTTGTTCTTCCTGCTGCTCTTGATCGTTTCTTATCCAGGGTTTGTAGTCCACATCACGTAATTTCGCATCCATCGATCGACACCAGCCTCTCCAAAACCATTTGTTATTGGTTATTTTAAGAGTAGTGTACCACCGTATGGTCTGAAATAACATGTAAGAATAGCAAGCGTTCCTTGTCAAAAACGCCGCTATTCTGAAGATTAACGGGATGAATGAAACGGTGAATAGTAAGGGGGATCTGCTACAGAATAGGAGAAAGCAAATTGGAGATTGACTCCATCAGACGATGCCACAAAGATCGATTGTCATACTCCAGCTTCGTGAGCTCTTGAGAATCCTCAATGTCCTGCAGAAAAATTTGCTGTAGGTGCTGTGACGTTTCCGCATGATAAATTAGGGCGTTAACCTCGAAATTCAGCTTCAGACTGCGCAGATCGAAGTTGGCTGTTCCGACGGTGGAGATCATTCCATCAACTACGATCGTTTTGGAATGAAGGAAGCCCTTTTTGTACAAATAACATTTCACTCCGGCTTGCAGCAGCTCGCCCACATAATACAAGGATGCCCAGCGGACGAACATATGATCAGAATCGAAAGGAATCATAACCTTCACATCAATTCCAGATAGCGCGGCAATTCGCAGGGCATTCTGAAGGCTTTCATCGGGTATGAAATAAGGGGTTTGCAAATATATGCTGTGTTTGGCGGTATGAATCATTTTCAGATAGGTGTTCTCGATATGGCTCCACTTCTGGTTCGGTCCGCTTGCAATGATCTGCATCGGAACTTGGCCTTGACCCATGTCCTCAATCGCCGGAAAATAAAACAGGTCATAATCAATTGTAGTCGAAGTAGCCAGATTCCAATCCCGCAGGAAAAGACCTTGCATCGAATGAACGCTGCTTCCGGTAACCCGAAGATGGGTATCTCTCCAAAAACCGAATCGCTTGCTGCGTCCCACGTACTCATTGCCGATGTTAAACCCGCCGATATAGCCGATTTTCCCGTCTATAATTACGATTTTGCGATGATTCCGGTAGTTGACCCGCAGATTGAAGTAAGGAATTCTCGATGGAAAAAACGCCGCAAATAAACCGCCAGCTGCGGTGAACTCTCTGAAGAACCGATCATTCAACGTTCGCGAGCCAATATCATCGTACAAAATGCGAACAGCTACACCTTGCTTCGCTTTACGGGTAAGTGCTTCGATCACCTGACGCCCCAGCTCGTCCTTCTGAATAATATAAGTTTGCAGATGAATGTGATGCTCGGCGGCATCGATGCTTTGGAGCAGAGAGGCGAACTTGCTGTTGCCTTCTGTAAAAATCTCAACTTCGTTGTTTTGTGTCAACAGAGCGCGGTTGGCTGTTACATTCATATAAATCGTATCTTTGTAAAGCTGCATCTGAGGATCTCTGAAGTCCATCCGTCCATCTTGAATGCGTCTGGCTTGAGCTTGAGTTAGCGTACGAATCATTTCATATTCTCTCTGGTTCCACTTGTAGAGCTTTCTGCGGCTTAGATTTTGACCAAGAATGACATACAGGATGAACCCCACAATAGGGATGAAGAGGAGCACCATGAGCCATGACCAGGTTGCTGCAACATTCCTCCGTTCCAGGAACACAACGGCCAGGGCGAGAAGAATATTGATAGCAAGAATATAAGTCGAAATGCCTTGCTGTAAAATCATCATGAATGGACACCCCGAAATCAATTATATATAGAGAGTATAGCCGTTTTGCTGAGCTTGGAATCAGGACGATGGACTCAGGCTTAAGTATAAGCGAGAGCGTGCAGATTGCCAACTATTAGGCAACTATAGATTCCTGCCGGATCATTATTGACGCGGGGATAGTGCCCCCTTATAATCTAGGCTAGAAGCAAGCTTATAAGCCATAAATCTCATTTATCGGAATGAATCGATATTGTAATTTTACATTGGCCTTATAATGAGGTAAGTTGGTTATAGTACTATTAGAATAGGGAGACTGATACGATGCCTACTCAGCTTAAAGTGCAACAAAGCCAGCAGCTCCGTGCCAAGCCAGATCCAAGCAAGCTAGGGTTCGGACAAATCTACACCGATCATATGTTTATCCTCGATTATACGGAGGGTCAAGGCTGGCATGACGCCAGAATCGTGCCTTACGGTCCTATTGAACTCGATCCTGCGGCTATGGTATTTCACTATGGACAAGCTGTTTTTGAAGGATTAAAAGCATTTCGCACCGAAGACAACCAGATTCTGTTATTCCGTCCTGACCAGAACATGGAGAGACTTAACCGCTCCAACGAACGTTTGAGTATTCCTCCTATTGATGGCGAATTCATTATTCATGCGATTAAAGAATTGGTTCATCTGGAGCAGGATTGGGTGCCGGATCTGCCGGGTACCTCTTTATATATTCGTCCGTTTATTTTTGCCACTGAGCCTTGTCTGGGAGTTCGTGCTTCTTACCGTTATATGCTGATGGTCATTCTATCGCCGGTTGGCGCTTATTACTCGGAAGGCATCAAGCCCGTCAAGATCAATGTGGAGAGCAACTATGTGCGTGCGGTACGCGGCGGCACTGGCAATGCCAAGACAGCAGGCAACTATGCATCCAGTATCAAAGCCCAGGAAGAGGCCAAAGAAGGCGGCTATGCACAAGTATTGTGGCTGGACGGCGTGGAGAAGAAGTATATAGAAGAAGTAGGCAGCATGAACGTGTTTTTCAAAATCAACGGTGTTGTTGTTACACCAGAGTTGAACGGCAGCATTCTGCAGGGCGTTACGCGTGCTTCGGTTATCGAGCTGCTGCAAACCTGGAATATTCCGGTTGTTGAGCGCAAGCTATCGATTCAAGAGCTGTATGAGGCTTCTCGGAATGGCACGCTTGAGGAAGCCTTCGGAACCGGTACGGCCGCTGTTATCTCACCAGTCGGCGAGCTGAACTGGGAGGATAAGAAGATTGTGATCAACAACGGTGAGATTGGTCCTGTTGCACAGCGCGTATACGACACAATTACGGGTATTCAGAATGGGACTGTAGAGGACTCGTTCGGATGGACCGTTCAAGTTGGAGCTCCGGCCAAAGTATAAGCAGTTTCAAGTATCCCAGTCCCCCTGTGAAGAGGGCTGGGATTTTTTTGAGTCGAACAGAAAAGCAGAAGATGGAGGCGAAAAGCTTTCAAAGGTCGCTTTGTAGGCTGCTTTCATATTGCCATTCCCGAATGATCCATGATAAGCTTTTTTCGATGATATGTACATAAAAGGAGCTGTCCGAATGAGTGAATTCAAGTATGTATGCCATGAGCTGCCACTGCAAGGCAAGCTGACGCTGCCTCTTACCCCTTCTCTATGGGATACAGCGCAAGATGTTGAGCTTCGTGAAGTCGTTACAGGGGACAAGCCCAAGCTCGCCACCGTTGTACGTGCTGCCTGGAATAATTGGGGAGTCTATTATCGGTTCGTTTGCGAGGATGACTATATTTTAAGCACGATGACAGAGCGGGACGATCCTATCTATGATGAGGATGTCGTCGAAGTATTCATGTCTCCTGACGGGGAGCTGTCGCGGTATTTTGAATTCGAATTCAGTCCTGCAAATGTGTTGTTTGATGCCGCTATTGTTAACGATCTAAGTGATGCTACGGGTAACACCCTTCATGTCGATACGGCTTGGGACAGTGAAGAGCTGACTGCTTGGGTAGATGTAGATTTGCCTAATCGGCGTGTCGTGTATGAAATTGCCATTCCGGCGGCTGATTTATTAAATGGCCGTGAGATTCAGAAGGGTGATGAATGGAAGACGAATTTGTACCGCATTGATCGCAGCGCGAATAATGACGAGCAGGAAGACGAGTACACGGCATGGTCACCAACAGGACAGCTTCGTTTCCACATTCCGCAACGTTTTGGAACATTTGTGTTTGAATAGCTGAATCTCGATGATTTGTGGTTGAAATCGAACGTATCGTATGCTAGCCTAACAAAGTAGTAAAAACCAAGATTGCCGAATCAGGTCGTGCCGAACGACTTGTACGGGGGACCAATGAAAGAAGAATGGACCACCGATCAGCCTTGATCCAGTCCGTTGTTTTTTCCATGCGATTGCTGTAACCATCCCAATCCGGATGAAATGCAGCGCGCAAGTGGGGTGAATGCTCGCAAGCCTGCAAAGGGGCGCAAGCTAGGGAAACTCTCTTCCCGAATCCGACAACTAACCTCGGAGGCTATAGGAGGGAATAATATTTGAAACGTTTTTTTAAAACGGTTATTTGGTCATGTGCGATAGGAGGAGTTGCCGCCGCACTGTCTCTGGCATCGCCAACGGATGCGAAAGCTTATCCGGCGGAATATGGTGTCAAGGTGCAGGTGAATGATTCCATCGTTACCTTCCCGGAAGGGGGGCCCTACATGGACCAGACCGGGTCGATGCTTGTTCCAATTCGCACCGTTGCTGAGAAGTTGGGCTACAAGGTGGATTGGCTGCTCGACAAGGATTCAAGCGTTAACCTTAAGATCAGCAACAGCACACGTTTGATTTCACTGAAGACGGGTACAACAGAGGCCGATGTGAATAATCAGAAGATGAAGCTGGATGCAGCACCTGTCGTCTCCAATGGTGTGACTTACGTACCGCTGCGGTTTATCGCAGAAAGCTTCGGTTATATCGTGCAGTGGGATGAACCGAATGGAGTGGCCATTATTTGTCAGGATGGACAATATCACGCACCTGCTTGGTATGTGCCTCCCCAGGTGACAAGAGCCGATATGCTCGCCCAGATGTCGCAGAAC
>JARBUQ010000229.1 GCA_029239545.1 Paenibacillus sp. | reverse complement strand
GCGACCGGTGAAATATACAAATAGGAGTCGGATTCGGTTTGAACGATTACGGATTTAGAGCTGCTATTCATGTGTATGCCCCCTCAGTCGACATTCCTCGATGCATAATGATATAAAGTAGTTTAGCATATTATTTGCATTGCGTGGGCATGAGAAAGACCGATCCGACATCGGATCGGTCACATGAGCTGTAATCTCACATCGAAGCGGGGGCAGGAGGCTCACGGTTAGGCATTATATAAAGCGAACAGGCTGTTAGTCACGAATAGAGTCTGGCCAGGCAAGCTCCACGCCTTGTGACTCAAGTATTTGCTGAAAGTCAGCTAATAATGTAGGATCGTTCCTGACTGATCTAGGTGATTCCCCGCGGTCCAAGCAAAATGCTGCCAAGGCACCGGCTGATTCACCAATGTTCCACTCTACGGGATGGAGTCGATAGCAGCCATTCGTGATATGAGTGGTTCCGATATTTTTGCAGGCTGGCAGCAGATTGTTCACTCGAATAGGAATTAGACTGCCGAGTGGAATTTGGAATGGAAGTGCCTGCAAATGAATATAATGACGGTTGCCTGTGCTAGGATGCAAATCCATTCCATAATGGCCGATGCCCACAGAATCATGGAAGGCTTCGGAGCGCCCATCTGGTCGATCCAGCGGGTTAACATGTTGTTCTAGAATTGTAAATTCAGCTTTTATTCTTCTTGATTCTCGAATGTAAGGGAATAAGGCCATGCCGTCATCTGTACCGAATACATCTTTGCGTAGACGAAATCCAGGATATCCAGCCTTCCCATCAGGGTGTGGAGCTTCCGTTTGCAGCCAATATAGGAGGGAGAGGCTTAACTCCTTCGCTCGTTTAAGATGAATCTCCTTCTCTGCATCGTCCACATCGATAATGGAGCCTAGAAAGTAATCGTTCTGTGGCCAATTAACGACGGTCATATCGCCTTGAAAAGTACCCGGAGCAAAATGGTTCTTATCCGCCAAGCGCCGATACGAGACGAGGGAGAAGCCTTCCCAGAACGAAAGACCACTTCCTCCTGGAAACAGATCGTAGCGTACGTGCTCCAAGGTCGAGGGTCGAACTCCAGACAAGCTTAGGAATTGATCTGGCCAGAAATCGGGTCGGTAGGACCGCCAAAATTCATATTCTGAGGGTTTGTCAATCGTATACTGGCCACCTTCCAAATAATCAACGACAAAGCAATGCGTGATGGCTTGCATCTCCTGCGGGTTAGCAGGTCCTACTAGAGCATGACGCTCGTTAGTGACCGATTGGGATTCTGCTCCAGTTACATATTCGGTACCTGTCAGAGGAAGTAAGTCCCCACAGTCGGTTGCATCAAGAAAGTAAGGAGCCGTCGTTACTGCAACCATCCCAGTCCGTATGTTTCGCACGGTAACCGAATGAATCCGATCTCCGTCCATCTCGGCCGCTTCAGCACGTGTATGTGACAGCACTACAAGCTTGCCGCTTAATGTATAAGGAGCTAGCATCTCTAGCAGTACGGCCAGGGCAACACGTGGGTCATGACTAATTCGGCTTACTTTAGCGTTACCGGGGTTCAGATTAGGGCTAGCAGCCGCTTCAGCAGTTAGCGGCAGATTACGACGGTAATAGGAACGGATGCCTTCCCGAAAGCGACGATAATTTTTTGTGCAGCCGAACTGCTCAATCCATCGATTCTCGTCAGGTGGAACGGCTTGACTGGTCAGCTGTCCTCCGATCCATTCCGTTTCCTCGGTCATAAGCACCGTCTTGCCCATACTGGCAGCAGTAAGCGCAGCCGCACAGCCTCCAAGACTTCCT
This sequence comes from Paenibacillus sp., assembly GCA_029239545.1. Classification (GTDB taxonomy): domain Bacteria; phylum Bacillota; class Bacilli; order Paenibacillales; family NBRC-103111; genus Paenibacillus_AA. The sequence continues at coordinate 6,714 of JARBUQ010000229.1, read as the reverse complement.
CCCACGATGACGATGTCAGCCTGATGTTCACGTATCATGTTCATTCCTCCATGTTAGCGTAATGCCATTTTTTATTGTTGGGATAGCCTCACTTCAATATGCCTATGAATGTGATGCTTCTTTTTACATGGTAGCTTGTAAAGCCCGCCAGCATAAGCCAGCATGATGACCTCTAATAGTACTTTGATGACCTCCTAGTCTATAAATGACGAGAACCGAAAAAGCAGCTGGAATGGGTAACGAAAATACTATGTGAGGTCATCAAGATTCCTTGTTGGTCCTATCACGCTCCGCTATACTCAAAACAATGAGCGGAAGAAAGCGCTGTCTTATACAATGCGTTTTTACCGTTTCCCAATTCTATGATCGATGAGAGGGGAAAGTCGAAAATGAAAAAGAAGATTGTTTGGTTTAGATTGATGATGATGGCAGGCCTATCTTTAATGGTGTTGCTTGCAGCCTGTAGTAGTGGCAGCGTAACAAATCCGGCTCCTGGCTCAGCTTCGCCCGCAGCAACTGCATCAACGACGTCTCAACAGACTGGTGCACCAGACCCAATTGATCCGAAGAAAGAGTACGTATTAACCGTTTACTCCATGTTAAACAGCACCTATGAGGCCTTTATGGAAGCGGAAGGGCAATATATTCAGCGGAAATATCCGAATATCAAATTCAAATTCATCGCTACTGGAAAAGGAACGACGTTGAATGAAGTCGTAACGGCACAGACACCGATTGACATCATTATATCGACTCCGGATGTTCAACCAATCAAGGACGTGGGATTAGAATATGATATTTCGGAATTGGTGAAAAAGTATAATTACAACTTGAATCGATTCATACCGGTCACGATTGATTCAATGCGACAAATTACGGGTGGCAAATTGTATGGCCTACCAGGAAGAGTAAGTTCCTATAACCTTTACTACAACAAAGACTTGTTTGATAAATTCGGTGTGCCTTATCTGAACGACAAGATGACCTGGGAGGATATATATGAAGCTGCTCGAAAACTGACCAGGGTAGAGGGTGGGGTGCAGTATTACGGCTTTGGTGGAGATCTAATTGCTTTGCTGGATATGAACGAAAAGGCACCTCAGTATGTGGATCCCAAAACACTTAAGGCAACGCTCGCTAACGATTATTGGAAGGGGATATTCGATCGGATAGCGCCATTGTTTACCATGAGTCAGTATACGCCCGAGACAGCTAAGCTGACAAGTCTTACGAACGCAAGAACGATGTTCCAAAAGGATAAAAACGTAGCGATTTATCTGGGTGTTAACGGAGTGACGAGCGAGGAATGGGGAATGAATTGGGATATTAGTCCGTTCCCGGCCTTCAAGAGTAATCCTAAGGAAGGTCCACAGCCTAGTGTCCGGTATTATCTGATTTCTGCAAACAGCAAGTTCAAAGATGAAGCCTTTGCTGCAATCTCGCAGTTCGTTTCGGATGATATACAGCGGGAGCTTGTTACGAAGGGGGCAACACCACCACTGCAAAATGTACCCTACATCGATCAGATAGCCAGTGGTATTCCAGAACTAAAGGGGAAAAATGTGAAAGCCCTTGTACCTCCTGTATACGGCGAGATGAATCTAAAGGATCAATACTACATTCAGGCAAGAGCTCAACTAATTGCACAGTTTAATAGGGTTGTTGCAGGACAAGTGGACATAAATACGGCATTACGAACAGCAGAGGATGCTGCAAACAAGAAAATCGACGAGCTTAAGGCAGCAGCGAAATAAGTGAGAGTTGGTCTGTCCCACCTAGGTTGGAGGGGTGTAGCCGTATGAAGTTATTTCGTGCCAGAAGGTGGTTCTGGGTGCTTTTTCTCCTGCTTGCGATTGTTGCAATTGTTATTCCAGTGATGAACACTCCGGACGATGATGATTATCCGTCCATTGTGATGCAGGATGATCGGTGGGCGATCATGGGGCAGAGCAAAGGAAGCTCCGTTCATGTAGATGGTATTCTGGATGAGTCAGCATGGGGAGAGGCCCTCTCCCTGCAAGGCTTTACAACTTTTTTTGATAATAGGCAAGTTGAATACGACACGCAAGCAAAGCTTGTTTATGATTCAAGCTACTTATATGTATCAATGACAAGTCCAAAGGGTTATGATACACATCCAGCAGCAGAGCGGGTTTTTATCGTTCTAGCTTCAGACGTAGACAGTCAAACATTTTATACCGTGCCAGTCACGATAACGACGGACTCACATCCAGTTGGAATCAGTTTAAATAATTGGTCAGGAGGGGAGCCTCATGATCGGGCACAGACGTTTGTCGATCTTGTGTTAAGCAAGAAGGTGACGCCTGTTGTTGAGAAGCAAAGTAATGGCAGCTGGTCAGCAGAGGTTGCGATCCCCTGGAATGAGTTGGGCTCGCCTGAGCTGCGTTCTCTTACGGAACTGAAGCTGAATATTGTTAGGTACTATGGCCCTAGCTCCCCTTATTCTGCAAGCTCTTGGGTTCCAATACGGACTTCTGCCTTGCTTGATCATGATGAGGATCGGCCGTTCGATGAAAGGCAATTTAGGCTTCACGCTGGGGTTGCTAATGAAAATCGGCTGGGCACGCTGTTTCTGCTGGATGCCCCTACAGGTGAAGCCGAAAGCCTGTTCAAGAAAGTGCAACCACCCAATGCGAGATTATTATTCAAAAGCTTTAACGAAAAAATGTTAGCTTTTAATAGCAAGAAACATCCTGATTTGAAGCAGTCGGATCTTCGATTAGTATGGGGTACACCTAGCGGGATGCAAACAGAGGTAACCGAGTTCCTTCTCGAAAAACAAAAGCGTGATTATCGAATCACTTTCTCGCATCCTGTTGTCGTTGATGAAGGACAATACAGCTTACAGCTGTTTGCTGCAACAGAGGGGAATGAGGTCGATCAGCTTGCTTTGTATACCTTCGATCGTGCAGGCTTGATTGCTGCTGGCGAGCAGCTTTATACGATTCAAGCAGCTGCCGAGACGGAAATTGTTGAAGTAGAGAATAAACCTGCTAGTACAGAAGTACTCTCTCTTATTAAGCTCATCCCGGATCGAGTAGGATTCTTTGCTGCTGGAGTTCCACACAATCCACAGCTTGGTTTTCGCTCTGCTAACTACGCATGGAGTATAGTGAAGCCAGCCGTCATTACGGCACTTGATAAAATTCCGATGGATTATCCGAATGAGGAATACAAGGAAACCAAGAAGCTCGTTGTGACGAACGCAAAGGGCAATCAGGTAGAGTATCCCTATTATGAAGATAGCTCGGGCAAAAGGTATTTCCTATCCGCACATTTATGGCATAAGCAGCGACAGCATGTGGTGAATAGGACGAGTGAGATGGCCAAATTCGATAAGCTTGGGGCAGCTAGATTGCTATATGCATTCAGCCTGGCTTATGAGGGATGGGTAAGAATTAACGATACGATTTGGAATCAGTACCCAATGGACGGAGGGATTGATCCGCCATTCAATTATTATGGGGGAGTCTGGGAGCGTTGGACCTCGCAGGAGCTGGGCGCGCTTCGTCCGCTTGCTGACGCTTTTGCCCAAATCGATCGAACGAATGCCTTCGAGCTGCTGAGTAAAGAGGTGGGTGAAGACGTTCGAAGCCGTATTGTAGATGGGATGTTCATTCCAAGTGTTGAAGAAGTGTTTTCTTATCCTGTCTTGAATCATAATGTCGAGTATACGAACTGGATCGGATTGATCCAAATAGGGAAAGCGTTGAAGCAACCCCGTTACATTCACGAAGCTGTAAGCAGGATGGATGAATTTGCGAAGGTCGGGTATTTGTTCGATGGTTTTTGGAAGGAAATCACCCTTTCCTATCATAATCAAACGAGTACTGGTGTTCGAGGGACTGCAGATTATGTAAAAGGCTGGACGGATCCTGAAGGATACCTTTCTCCTCTGACGGGGCAGCGCTATGATAATTTTGCTTCTGCAAAGCTTATTCCGCAAATTGATTCTATATTTAATGTACCGAATCTACTAACTTATCCGGATGGCTCCTATTATCCAATTAATGATACATGGGCTTATCAGAAAGCAGCTGCCCCGTTGAACAAAGCATCACTTCTTCTACCTGCTGCAGGTATTGCTAAGCTCATTCGTGGTCAGGGTGGAGAGCAAGCCCAACTGTATCTACAGTTTTCGCCTAATTTCGGGCATGATCATAAAGATCCTCTTCATTTGTCTTTATACGGGGAAGGGCAAGAGCTGCTTCCGGATATAGGATATACTCATACCTTTTACCGACAGTGGACTGTATCTACGTTAGGTCATAACACGGTTGTTGTCGATGGAAAGGATGGAATCATACAAAATGAGGGCAAGATGGGTGGTAGACTAACCGCATTTAATGTGTTCTCGCCATCCGGAGATGTTCAAGCGATTCAGGCACATCAGGAGAATTCTTATCCGGGTCTTGCGGAGTACAGCAGAGAGCCGTGGTTTGTTGGATTCCAGGATGCAGCCGATGGCGCGGGTTACGTTGTGGATTTGTTCCGGGTAAGGGGAGGCAGTAAACACGAATACACGCTGAATGGTGATGCCAATCGGGATGCGGTTATGACAACGGATATTCCTCTTGAAACGTACGGACCCTTTCTGCTAGAAGGTAATCCTGCCATCATAATGCCCAAGCAAGAAACGGATATGGGCGGAACGAGCGACAATCAATATTATGGCTATACGTTTGTGAAGGATGTACAGCATGCGATTGTTCCAGATGGCAACTACAATCTGATGATGAAGACGAAGAGTGGAGCAGCGGATAAAGCGAGTCTGAATATACACGGTTTCGTAGGCAGTGGTACGAATCGGTTGTTTATTGGCAAAGCCCCCTCTCTAAGATCGACCCGGATTAATGGCCTCAGCTCTGACACGAATGCGGAGGCAGTTAAGTACGAAATGCCTAAGATGGTGTTGCGCAAGGAAGGTACGAATCTGAATAGCCAGTTTATTCATGTAATGGAGCCCTATGCGAGTGGGAAGAAAGCTCTAATCGATAAGGTTGAGGTACTGAAATCAAACGAGTTAACGGGTGAAGCAGTTGTTGCGGTATCCTATGGTGATACAGTAGATATTATTATGAGCTCGCCTAGAAATGAAGGACAGCCACTTACAGTTGGAGATATAACCATGGTTGGAAAAATGGGCTTTATCCGACTAGAGGGTGGCAAGGTGAGCAGGATGTATCTATCTGGCGGCTCTATGCTGCGTAAAGGAACAGACCAACTCAATGGGGAGGGTAGTTACACGGGCCCGATTACGTATGTGGAGCGTCAGCAAAATCAGGGTGAGACGAATGCTTTCATTACTACTGAAGCAGTGTCCCAAATGGTAGTTGGGAGGTATGTGTTTGTTACACATCCCGATCAACTATCTTATTACAAATGTAACTCGCGATGAGGCAGAAGGGTTAACCAAGATTGAAATCGATATGGACCCTGGCTTCGCCTATATGAGTGAGGCTTCGACCGCTGCTCGCCCTTCACAAATGCTCTACTACCCGGGAACGAAGTGGAAGGGGCAGCATATGTTCCGAATTGACACAATAGTAACTAATAATAGCAATCCAAAAGAAATCGCAGCCCTCAAAAAATGATAGAATAGGATTATCGCAACGTTCCAAAAATATAACTATGAGGTGATCGATTATGGCATTGCAAGCAGGTCAAATATTTGTTAATCTGCCGGTTAAAGATTTGGATAAAACGAAGGAGTTCTTTGCTAAAGTTGGCTTTGAGTTTAATGCCCAATTTACAGATCAGAATGCAGCGTGTATGGTTGTTGGCGAGAATATATTTGTGATGCTGCTCGTTGAGGATTTTTACAGGACGTTTACCAAAAAAGAAATCGTAGATGCAACAAAGAGTTCCGAGGTTATTGTCGCTTTATCGGCTGCAAACAAGGAGCAGGTGGATGAGATCGTCAACCGGGCTATGGCAGCTGGGGCAGGACATTATAATGATCCGGTTGACCACGGCTTTATGTATACATGGAGCTTTCAGGATCTGGACGGTCATTTGTGGGAGTTTATGTATATGGATGAGAGTGCTGTCCAACAAGCTTAACCTTGAAACCCGTATTTCGTCTGTGAATTTATGATGTGTCTATGTGAATGGTAACAAAAAAGGACGTATAACGGCTCTGTCGCAACTTAACGTGCGAACAGAGCCGTTTATTGTAGCCTTAGGACTTAAGCTTCCGACTAGGCGGTCGCAGAGCCCTGGATGCCATGAGCCAGGCGAGAAAGATGAGAGGTTGTGCGACCAGAGCTGGACCATCACCTGATAAGGCATGTGATACAGCAGCACCGAAGAAAAAGCCGGCATAGGCCCACTCCTTCAAACGCGGAAAGCGCGGGATCACGATAGCATGAATAACGGAACCTCTGAGGCTGTTGATTAACTGTCCATAACTTCGGAAATCTGCGAGAGACCACAATATGTATACGAAAAATCATACAGAATGAGCTGCGCCTCCATCGAATCCGTCGATTCTGTTCGAAATTTCATACACATAACGCGATTTGCGCCCAGATTCCGTAAATGTATATGAAAAATCATCTATATTCTCTGCTGTTGTCTGTTCACGTCAAAACAGTCCACAGTTAATCGACAGCCTCCCTCTATCCGCTCAACCCCCCGAATAGCGCTTTTGGCCGTTTCACATTCCCTAATCTCGTCATGCACTGATATTTG
>JARBUQ010000228.1 GCA_029239545.1 Paenibacillus sp. | reverse complement strand
TTCTGCAACTAATCCGGCCTCACTAGTCGGGTCCACTCGATTTAATTGCTTTTTTGCAGCTAATTCCCACCACCCGCCAATGAACCGAAAATTACGTGAGTTCCCTTCGGTCTCCCCCCAGAATTTTTCTAAATAAGACCACAAAATAACTGCCCTAAGGGCAGTTTTTTGCTTATCGTCTGCAAACATTCGGGGCTTGTCCGGTATGTTGAGCTTGAGTACCAGCTTCAGCCGTTATGCTACTATTGTTGTTGCTGTCGTTCCACTCAAGGTGATCAACGTGATAGGTTGAAGTAGAGCCAGCAGCTGTATGACCACCTAGACCGAAATCAGTCATATAACTGGTATAGCTATAGTTCCACTTATCTTTATCCACATTGTACCAAGATTTTGCCGGCTGCTAAGCTGCCTGCTAAGCTGCCTTCTTTGCCTTCGCTTCCGTCACACCCACAATTTTCTCCGTCACGGTTCGCGGACTCCGACTGCGCTTCCACTCCTGCATTCAGACCAACTCCGGCTGCCAGGTTGCCATTGCTGTGGTTCCACCCTTTTGCATCGTAGTCCCGATACTTCGACTCTGACTGAGCAACTACTGCTGCATCCAGTCCAAGTCCAACTCCGAGTTTGCCACGCTGCTGTTGTTTCTATCGCTTGAATCGTCATTGTGGTGCTGAGATTCCCCTTCCGCAGTGCTCATCTGATGCGGAGCTCGGTTGGAGGTTGTTCACCGGTTCTATGATCGGATCTACTATTCCTTTCAGAAAAGCCGAAGCCTCAGGTGGAGCAACCATATACTGAATGGAGCAGCCAATGACGACGAACAATCCGGTTAGAAGGACTTTGTTCCATTTTTGCTTCGCATTGCAAGCAGCTCCCAGCGCGCGGTGCGAAGCAGTCTGCGCTCTATGCCATTTCAACTTGAAGTCTCACCTCCTTTCCGTGAAACTGGCGAGAAATGCTGCTTCACTTCAACCATGCAAAACACAATTGGAAAAACAACAAATTTCGACTACCATAGCAGTTTATGCTCAATCGGGAGTCCGTCATACCTCTCGAAGGGCCATGTTGCGCAAAATACTGTTGACTAGTGCAAATATGCACATGTATACTCATTTGTAAGCATATACGAGCAAATAAATGCATTAATTAATAGTTATACAAGCATAAACAAACATTATCTCAACACTCATTAACAGGGAGGCAACCTATTTTGAAACCATTAGTTGACCACACATCTGCCATTCAATCGCGTGCATACAGACTAACCAAACCGCATGAGGTCATAGAAACTATGATCCAGCATGCTGTTCATGACTGGCTTGTAGTAATCGAGCCAACACTTGGCAGCGTTTGTCACGCGGATTTGCGATATTATACCGGCCAACGGAGGCCTGAAGCTTTGCAGCGGAAGCTCCCCATGGCCCTGATCCACGAAGGTTTGGGAACGATTGTGAAAAGCTCAATCCCTCAGCTCGTGGATGGTCAACGCGTCGTCATTGTTCCGAATATGCAAGGTTACTTGCTTGATGGAAGCGATCCGGAGCATTGCTGCGACGCTTGTAACGGCGGTGCCGGGATCAACTATTGTTCATGCGGACGGTTTCTCGGAAGTGGTACGGACGGAATCGCCCAGCACAGATTAGTTGTCCCTGCTGCGTGCGCTATACCGGTTCCTGATGAAGTACCAGATGAGATCGCGGTATTAGCAGAGCTGTGCACCGTATCTTATCAAGCACTCACTCATGTGGAGGAGAAGCTTTCGAAGGCACGGGTTGCCGTATTCGGAGACGGTCCTGTCGGATATCTGGCCGCTGCCATGCTGCATCATGTATATGGAGTCAGCCAAGACCGACTAACTATATTCGGGGCAGTGCCCGAGAAGCTCGCTCAATTCGAGCTAACGAATCGTTTTCTGGTTCAAGAGTATGATTTTACTTCTTCGGGTGGGACCTACGACATTGTTGTCGAGTGTACGGGAGGGCGATTCTCCGAGGGTGCCATCAATCAGGCCATTGATATTCTGAGCCCAGGCGGACATCTGATTCTAATGGGCGTGACGGAAGACAGAGTACCGATCAACACAAGAGACATTCTGGAAAAAGGGATTACTCTGAGAGGAAGCAGCCGCAGTTCCATCCCCGACTATTATCCTGTGCTTGCGGCGATGAAGGATCCTGCATGCCAAGCGGCACTTAGGAAGCTTTTGCCGGATGAAGCCATAACCGTTAAATCCGCAGAGGATTTCAGCAAGGCTATGAATTTTGCGGAGGAAAACCGAGGGTGGAAAAAAGTACTGCTTGATTTTCAATGGTAAAATATGCATGCTTGTGAATATGAACAAATATGAGCAAGCAGGGGGATGGCATGTTAGCAGCAGAGAGAAAATTACGCATTGTCGAATATACAAGGCAGTACCGGGTCGCAACTGTAACTGATCTTGCCAAGGAATTCAACGTTCATGAAGCAACCATACGCCGGGATTTGATGGAGATTGAGCAGGAAGGACTTCTCAAGAGGACTCACGGTGGCGCCATTGTCGAGCACTGGACGCATGATGAGCCGTCCTTTAACGATAGATTCAACACACAGCTGGAGCAAAAAATGCGCATCGGCAAGCTGGCGGCCAATATGGTTCAAGATGGAGAACACATCATTATTGATTCTGGAACCACTACCTTGCATATTGCCAAAAACCTTGTTCATCGCTCCAATATTACGGTTGTCACGAACGATATCAATATCGCTTCCGAGCTCAGAGACGCCTCGGGAATTAAAGTTGTTCTGACCGGCGGGGATCTGTACCCCTCCAGTTACATGTTGAACGGAATGTTCACAGACCAAGTGCTCGGCTCATTGCACGTAGAGAAGGCCTTTATAGGGATCCCGGCACTACACCCTGTTCACGGTCTCATGCATCCTGAGGCTCTTCTCGTACCCGCCAAGAAGGGTATGATTCGAGCCGCTCAGGAAATAATAGTCGTCGCAGATGATAGCAAGATCGGCAAGCTCTCCCTGTATACGGTCGCCCCCACCAGCTCCATTCACACATTGATTACCGGAATAGGAGCGGGTGAGCAGGATCTTAAGCTGTTCCGGGATGCCGGTGTTACCGTCTATACTGAATAGGTCAACACGATAATCCCGTTTAATTCATATAATTAGACGGGATTTGTCTTATCATTCTTCTATTGAGAACGTCGAACCGATCGATCTGCCCCTGACCATCGCTCCAGTTTCTCCTCTCCTCATTTGTTCGACTTGCTCCATCGCTTATCCTCGCTATGTGCATATCCATCATTACTAAAACTGCCTCCAATTAACATTACTATGCTTCCAGCTCTGCGTCCTGCCTGAGTATAACGAGATCGTGATGCTCCACGCTTGTCACCTGATTGGCTCCATCCACGAATACCACACTTGGTTTCAAGCTAGCCAGCTCTTCTTCGTTATACATCCCCATGCTCAGAATAATAACAATATCTCCTGGTGCAAATAGATGAGCCGGGGGACCGTTCAAACATATCTTGCCTGAACCTTCCGGCGCTGGGATAGCGTATGTTTTCCATCTCGTTGCATTGCGCAGACTTGTGATCTGTACCATCTCGTAAGGCTGTATATTTGCCTGCCTCATCAACAAAGTATCAATCGTAATACTCCCTACATAGTCAAGACGAGCCTCCGTAACGGTTGCCCTGTGAATCTTCCCTTTGCACATCCATCTCTGCAAGGCATACCTCTCCTTTCCAATGCCCACTCTACCTCATCTTATGATTGTGCTTCCTATTGTTTCTGGGCCAGAGCCCAACTCTGGGAGGTTTCTGGGTAGTGGCCGTTCCCATCACAGCAGGATTGTGTATGTTAATGAGGGATGCAACCTAACGGCTTAACGACCGACCCACTTTTTCGCACCACGCGCAGCTCCCAGCGCGCGGTGCGAAAAGTATACAATACGGAGGTTGACAATTGACGATGGACAAATTCCAATTGCGATGTTCACGCTGTCAGAAGGCGATGAAATTTGAATTGAAGGGACGCTGCGCGTGCGGCGGCACCTTGCTTGTTGAATATGATCTTGAGCTGGCAGCACATACTCTTTCCCCCCTTAATCTGAAGAACAGGATCAGCTCGATGTGGCGTTATGTGGAGCTGCTGCCGTTAACCAGTGAGCAATCCATTGTTTCGCTTGGTGAAGGCTGGACACCGCTTATTCGCTTGCCCCGCTTGGAGCGCGAGCTGAATATAAGGCAGCTGCAGGTCAAGCGCGAGGAGCAGAACCCAACAGGCAGCTTCAAGGCGAGAGGTTTCTCTTCGACGATTTCCTTGCTGCGCGAATATGGAATTCAGCGCGTCGCTGTGCCGTCCAATGGCAATGCTGCATCAGCCATGGCTGCCTATGCGGCAAGAGCGGGTATGGAAGCCATTGTAATTGTGCCTCAGGATTGTCCGGGAATCATAATAGAAGAATGCAAAAGGTATGGGGCCCACACCTTTCAAGTTCACGGGCTGATTCATGATGCCGGGGCCATTATAGAGAAGGGCAAAAGCGAGCAAGGTTGGTTCAATGCCGGTACGATGCGGGAGCCTGGAAGAATTGAAGGGAAGAAAACGATGGGCCTGGAGCTTGCCGAGCAATCCGATTGGAAGCTGCCTGATGTGATCGTATACCCGACAGGAGGAGGCAGCGGCATTGTGGGATTGTGGAAAGCATTTGATGAGCTGCGTCAGTTGGGCTGGCTTCAAGGCCCGCTGCCGCGGTTTGTTAGCGTGCAGGAGACCGGCTGCAGCCCCATTGTCGAAGCCGTGCAGAGCGGCATGCACGTCACGCCTACCCAGGAACCCGTCCGATCAAGCCCTACTGGGCTTAGAGTTCCTAACCCGCCGGATGGTGATCTGATTGCCACCATCCTCCGCCAGACGAGCGGTACGGCCATTGCCGTATCCTCGCAGGAAATTGCCGAAGCCCGGTCGCGCTTCGGCCTCGAAGGCATCTCCTCCTCACCTGAAGGCGCGGCTACACTTGCGGGAATGGCGAAGCTTCGAGAATCCTGCTGGATCGGCAGCCACGATTCGGTAGTCCTCTTCAACACATCACACGCTGACAAATATTTGCCATGGAGACCTAATCCTGAGCCGCCTGTAGTGCACAATTATGCTGATCTCAGAACATGGCTAAGGCCTCTCTCTGAATAAGCATTCTATTAATAAAATGAAGCCTTAGACAATCGATTCGGATTGTTAAGGCTTCTTGAAGTTTTACCCGAGGTTTAAAAGTTGAAGGTTGCGGCAACCCTATTACTAGCAATTGCAAATAGCTAATCTAGTAAACCTTCCAATCTCACAACTCTCAAAACTATATTCACTAATCCATTGCCCCAAGGAGGCTTTACTCATGTATCGTACATATGGTTTTTGGTCCAAGCTCGTTCTTGCTTTGTGCTTGTTGCTGCCGCCCGTATATGTATCATTAACTGAACCGGCCCATGCTTCACAAGCATTCGAACAATATGGAACCTGCGGATCTGTTTGTGATCCCGTTTATGCCGCAGAGCAGCAAGCATTCGACAAGGCAGCCTATGAAGCTGCACAGGCTGCATCAGCTGCAGAAGCTGCCGCAGTCCCCCAGCCTTTAATCTATCAAGTGAATGCTGGAGATACGCTTTACCAGATTGCTAGAACGTTCAATGTTACAGTAAGTGAGCTAAGCTCTATCAACTCGATCAACAATCCTGACTCGCTTAAGATCGGCCAGTCCCTACATATACCCGGCAAAGTAATTGATGCCGATCTTCCAAATGGCAATGTGGTGGTCAGCAAGGTTCTTATGTCCACATTAACCGCTTATACCGCGGGAATGGAGTCCACAGGCAAGCGTCCTTCCGATCCTGCCTATGGAGTAACTTACAGCGGCAGCAGCGCTCTAGAAGGCCGCACTATCGCAGTGGATCCCGGTGTGATTCCAATTGGAGCAAACGTCTTCATTGATGGGATCGGTGTACGTACCGCAGAAGACATCGGGTCTGCCATCCGCGGCGCAAGAATCGATGTGTTCATGAATGATCTGGGCGAAGCCAAACAGTTCGGTGTGAAGAAAAACGTCTTGGTGTATGTACTATCAAAGTCAGAGCCAGGAATAATTTGAGTTATTCATTGTGATTCCAACGAACGGGTAGGCCGATCAAACCGGAACAGCTCAGCATCCGGACTGCTTCCGGAGGAGATGCATTCACAGATGATTCTGGCTGCAATCACACTATAGACTGTTCCGTTGCCGCCATAACCAAGCATGAAGAAGCTATTCGGGTATTCTTCCTGTATGCCAATCATAGGCAAACCGTCATGCGTGCTGCAAAAAACGCCCGTCCATCCATATTGTGCAGATAATCCGGGGATATCCGGGAATAGCTTGCGCGCCTCCTCAAGCAGCAGTTCCTTCTTCCGAGGAAGCGAGCGTTCCCGCTCTTCAGCAATAGCCGTATTATCGTCCATACCGCCAATAATGATCCGGTTGTCGGCTGTAGTCCGAAGATACAGATAAGGTCTTGCCGTCTCCCATATTAATGAGCGCTTGTACCACCCGCCGAGATCGGGAATAGGCTGTGTTGCAATGGCGTAGGTGCTCGATAAGACAGCATTCGGGTTGCGTTTCAGTTCCTGCGTCTCGTAACCAGTGGCATAAACTGCATATTGAGCCCGAATTCGGTTGCGCCCTGCGCGTAATGTAAGCTGACCGTCTTCGAAAGCATGACCTGTAATTTCCGTATTGGTATAAACACGTAATCCACGATGATATGAGGTCTGAACCAAGGCATGCACTAGCTTGTATGGATTAACCTCAGCATCACCGCTTGAGTAGATCGCTCCCGGCTTGGTGAAGGAGTAATGCTCTGCAATATGTGAGCTATCCCAATACTCAACCGGGAAGCCGTATCGCTTCATCGCCTCGTAATCCTCTTGAAGCATGGGAAGGTCTTCCTGGATGCTTGCGTAATACAAGCTGTTCCGACGTATGAGATCAGAGCTGAATACAAGCTTCGAGCTGATAGACTCCAAAGTATGGACTGCTTCCAAGCACATCCGATAGAAACGGACCCCCTGCCCTTCACCCATGGAATGAATGCAGGACGTTAAGCTTTTATCACTGGTGAACTGCAGTAGCCCGCTATTGGCGCAAGTGCTTCCAACTCCGATCTCAGAGCGCTTTTCTACCAGAACGGTGTTGAGCCCCTGCTCCATCAAATAATAAGCCATTA
>JARBUQ010000227.1 GCA_029239545.1 Paenibacillus sp. | reverse complement strand
TGAACATATGAACAAAAAAAAAGAAGCCGCAAGGCTTCTTTTTTTCTTTCCATTACCACGCATCAGCAGTAGCTTTAATCTTGATATTATCAAAGAATGCCAATCCGTTAGTGACGGTTAGATTATCATTTGTGATATAAGTTCTGAGCACATTGGTACCGGTCGCAGGCGTGGTGATCGTAAGGGATTTGCTCGTCCAGGTCGTATCGGTAAAGGAAAAGGTTGCAAGGATGGTCCCGGTCGTCTCATTTTTCACATACACCTTGCCGCCAGCAGCCGTGCCGTCTGTTTTGCCCATGAAGGTAAGGGTGTAGGATGTTGATGGCAGCCAGCCCTCCCAGGATTGATTCAGAATCTGTTCGGTCGTGCCATTCGCCTTGATCGTCGCGCCATAGTCGCCTTCATATTTGTTCGTGCTGTCCAGATATGCCGTGGTTGAGGTCGAATTCACACGATTCCACTGTGCAGGCTGGGTGCTGTCTAAGGAATACTTCATTTCGAAGCCCTGATTTACGATCTTGGCGCGATCCCATTTCATAATATTGGACAGGTTCAGCATCTCAACCCCACTAACAGGGGTGTACGAACGGAATTGCTCGGAGGAGATGTTGAATACGCGCTTGTCGAATTGGGCCAGCTCCGTCCAGACGGACATATATTTGGAGAAGGAGCTGTCTCCGGAGCCATCGACATACTTGGTAACTAGCGGTGTAGTTAAATTGCTGTTCCACATGTGCTCGGTCAGCGCGTCTGTAAATTTGTCCATATCGGCTGCCGTGAAAATAAGACCGTGTCGGTACATTTCCAGTGCTGCGGCGAGATCTATATTGGCGTGTGAAGTATCCTCTGCACCGGAGGAATAGTTGGAATAGTTCCATTTGTAGGCAGTGCCATTAGCGACAAGGCTGTTTTTGAAATACTGCGCGTTCTTTTTAGCCCGATCCAGATAGGTGGTGTTGCCATTAACATCGTACAGGACCATCAGCATAAGAGTGTAAGCAAGCGATTGGTTATACGGCAAATAAGTCCAGGTAGCACCATGCGAGAAGGCATCAAAGTTCGTGGATTGCTTATACGTGCCTGTAGTAGAGGAGAACGATGTCCAGGTATTGCCGATGTAGGGACTGCTTTCCCACCTCGGTATAACATGATCTTCAAGTAGATCCTGATAAGTATTGGATTTGGTCAAATATGCGCTTTGGAGGGAAGGAGTCTGATTGATCAGACGGATAAACTTGGCTAACGGTGTGCCGATCATCCCATCATGTACAAGATAGGGAAGCTTCGCGCCGACCTTAACATTGTCATAATAAGCAATCCCGCCAGGAACCGTATAGGTTTGATGTCCAAGCCAGAGCTCTAAATCATGCCCTGCCGCCGGGGTAGTAAATTCGACTGTAAGGTATTCCCAGCTTGTATTCTCGAATAAAATAGTAGCGATAAGGGTGTTAGTTGTTTTGTCCCGTACATAAGCTCTTCCTTTGGCGGCGGAACCGTTCGTTTTTGCATTCATTCTTAGCACGTATTTGGTATTAGGCTCATAGGAGATAAAGGGCTGGTACATGCTTTGCCACTTCGTTCCAGTCGGCTCGGTTGAGATCTTGGCTCCGAAAGTGCCGCTGAATGCGGAATCGGTCGTTCTTCTAACGGTACTGCTGGTTCCCTGGAAGCGCAACCAATTAGCTGGAAGCGTACTGTCTCCGGAAGTCCCCAGCTCGAAATCCCCGTTAGCAGCTTCAAGCGGCGAGTAAGTGGAGGTGCTCCAGCCGAGATAACCATCGCCGTCAATATCGTCAGCATTAGCTGCTATTGTGTCGGCATGAGTAGTGAACTTGTTCAGCCAGGACGTATTCTTCGTTAACCCGTACAGATCCAGATAGCTATTAAGAATGTAGCTTTCACCCCAAGCGAGATTGCTGCCTTCCTTACTTGTGTAGAAATTACCTCCAATTGATGTATCCAAGGCTGTATATTTGTCGTACCAAACGTTATTGGACGCCGCCGCCGGGCTGACAGCCCCGACCAGTAGTGCAACAGCCAGCAGGGACCCGGCAACAAGCTTTTTACCTGAACGCTTCAAATTCATCAATATTCCTCCTTCGTAATGGGTAGATCCAGAGTGAGTATTATAGTAAGGGTAAGTTTACTTGGTGAAGAAACCTAATCTTACGCGGTAGTCTGTGATGTGGTGAAGGGACGCCTCCTTTCATTAAAAAATGGTGCTCCAGAGTAAGTAAAATGCTACACCCGCTGCGTGGGGCAAACATCACCTTCCTTTTAATGGAACTATCTCTATTGTATACATGTATAATACCTATTACAATATTTTTTGTATGCGTTTTCTTTCCTTTTTTTAAGGGCGCTTTTCCTCTGAATCAGTGCTTGACCGGTACGGTCAAGATGATCGAGTACCGCTTATTGAGTTTTCTCGATTGCCATTGGTGCGGCTTAGAGACCGGCAATCCGCCAGTTCCTGAGCCGCTTGTTTGTTCTTCACTATTGAAGCTTCCGAAAATCTCCCGGCGTATATCCCGTTATTTTCTTGAACGTTCTAATAAAAGAACCTGTCGTCTGATACCCCGACTGCACGGCGATATCTTGTATTTTGTTGGAGGGATCGGCGAGCATAAGCTTGGCTTGATCGATTCGATACCGATTCAAATAATCGACGAAGTTGACGCCCATCTTCGCTTTGAAATACGTGGACACATATCCGCTGGTCAGTTGAAGCCGGTGAGCGACGAGATCCAACGACAAGTCCTCGCGATACCTCTCGGCAATGAGATCCATGATCGTTTGCAGCACTGGATCTTGCTGCTTCACCTCCTTCTGCCTGCGGAACCAATCGGCCGATTCTTGCAACCAGACCCTTACCGAGGCTTCCAAGACACCCAGTGACAGAAATAACTCGCCGCCCGTCAGCGGTTGTGGGCGAGAATGGTCCGGTTCGGTCGAGCCGCCTTCCTCCTCCACACATCTGAGCAAGCAAGCGTTCAGGTCCTGCAATAGCTGACGATATGCGATTTCCCCGGCGTCGTACTGCTTCAGTTGCGCCAGCTTCAGCTCTGTGAACGTGGTGACCGCCTTCTCGTTCCCGGCCTTGAGGGCGATCTCGAATTCAGCCTGCTCGGTGACCCGGAGGCGGAATGCCGTCAGGGGGGCCCCGTCTTCGCTCAACACTTGAGTGTCGGCGCCAAGTCTCCGCATATCCAATCGACGGGCTGCTTGCTCATAAGCTGAAGTGAGCTTGGATACTTCGGTGCAAATGTCGCTTAGCGCAATCGTGACGTAGAAGATCGCCTGATCCCGTTGAAATACACTTACCATTTGGTCGAGCAGAATAGGCAGTTCTTGCTCCCCGACGCCGATCACGATCGAGACCAGCAGCTCGCTCTCCATGCGGAAGGTGACCGATTGGGCGCCGTCTGGGAACGATTTGACGGATTGGTCGATGAATTCTTGAATCCAAGTGGACGCCGACTGGCGATTGATTTCGGATTCGCCGTACAAGCCCCCGCTTTCACGGAAATGCAGCCGATATACGATCACCCTGAGCAGCTCGCTGTTGGTGGAAAGCGCCTTCAAGGTTTGGTTCATTGGGATGTTTTTCAATTGATTCATGTATGCGAAATGTCGGAGCAGCGATTGGTGCTCGACCAACGATTGTTGGGCGGTCCGGCGTTCGAGTATGGCGGAATGCAAATTGTTCGTTAAAAAGTTGAGCTCTGTTATGTTCGAACGAAACGGATGAGCGGTATTGGAGCGTACGAATTCCACCATGCTCTTGATCGGATTGTTCAAGCGTGCGCTTAGCCAAAACGAGACGACGATGCTCAAAGCGATAAAAAGCCCAAGCAGGACCGCTAGTGTCGTATATAAAGACGAAAGGCTGGAACCGATGGTTGCGGCGGAAACGACATTCACATACGTCAGTCCTGTGCCTTCGCCCCGAGCGAGAAAGTAATATTGCTTCGAGTGCTCGACAACTTGGGGAGCTTTAGAGGTGGTCCAATCCACAATTGGAAGATCTGGATTCGGGTGGCTGCTGAAATAGACGTGTCCGGCATCGTCCATAATGTGAAGCTCACTGTTGATGGAGTAATGAAGCGTCTCGAACAGCTTATCGGCATTTAGCATGGCCATGACGTAGAAATCCGGGTTGAATTTGTTCTGGAGCAAGGCGAGCAGCAGATTGCCGACTTTTTTCTCGCTTACGGGCTTGCCTCCTACATAGCCGATTTCCTTAAACTGGGCCGATGGATACACGCGAAACGAGGAAGGCTCGTCGAACACGCTTTTCCAAAACGATGCCGGAAAGCGCTCCGATACATAGAAACGGGTAAACATCAATTCCTTCTGAATGAGGCCGGTTTTCTCGAACACAAGCGGCTCTTTATTGAAGTAAATCAAGACGTTGTCCAAATATAAGGAGGGGTTCGCGACAAGCTGCTGGATGCGCTGGGTCGTTTGCACGCCGACATCGTATCCGTACAAATACGATTCGAGGGTGGGGGAGACGCTGTCCTTCTGCAGCAAATCCGAGTAAAACAAGGGAAACAAATTGTTCTTGATTTGAGTCAACTGATTCTCATAGCTGTCCACCGTTTTTTTTAAGTTCAGCCAGTTGTAGCTGTACACTTGCTCGCGAAGATTTTCGCGGTAAATGATAAAGGTAAGAGCGCCGAACAGCAGAAAGAGGACGATGACGATTGAAAAGCTTGCGATCAGTTTGGTGAACAAACTGGTGGAGCGCTGATTGATGTTCTCGAAGCTGCTCACAGGATGCCTCCTCCACACATGAATGATGTTCCGATTTGCGATTTTATGTGCCATTTTACGATTGGGGCGGCAAAAGCAATAGATTCGAAGATTGGCTCATTTCCATTTGCACCTCTATTATTTATCATGAAATTAGGAAATTGCAAGACCGGAGCGGCAAGCGCCGGGAGGGCAGAATTCCGACTCTTCGCGAAGAGAGGCAACGGTTCACTAGCAGCTCAACAATTAGAAACATTCGAAAAGGGAGAGTTGAACTTGAGGAGCAAACTAAAACGTTTATGGCTCGGCGTCGGCTTCACACTGCTGGCCTTGCTGACCGCATGCGGCGGAACGGAAGAAAAACCGGGGGCTGCCGCTACAGCTTCACCATCCGCATCAACTCCATCGCCATCCGCTACGAAAGCGCCTCCGACAACTTTGTCCATGATGGTAGAATCTCATCCGACATGGCCCTATAAGGAAGATTGGCCGGTCTGGAAGTGGATCGAAGAAGCGGCCAATGTGAAGGTGCAAGCCAAGCTCGCATCGGGCGTATACAATGACGCTTTGAATGTGACAATCGCCTCCAAGGATATGCCGGATTTGCTGTACATGTCGAGTGCAAACGCGAGCAAGTTCGGGCAGCAGGGGGCTTTGGTCAACTTGAAGGATCACCTCAGTGTGATGCCCAATCTGTCCAAGTTCCTGAAGGATAATCCGGAAGCCGCTCAGCAGTTCACCGCGGGCGACGGCAAAATGTACATCGCGCCGAACCTCGGCATCGGGGAAACGAATCGCCAGGTTTGGATGTACCGCGAGGACATCTTCAAGAAGCATCAGGTCAAGCCGCCGGCGAGCTTCGACGAGCTGTACGCAACGCTTAAGAAGCTGAAGGAGCTATATCCGGACAGCTATCCGTTCACGTTCCGCCACCAGGCGGGCATAACGGGACTTATCGGCACGAATTTTGGACTGCCGGGCAGTGTCTATACCTCCGGAGCCGGTTACGATGCGGATGCCAAGACCTGGGAGTTCACGCCGATCCAGGAAGAGCAGAAGAAAATGGTGGAATTCCTCGCTAAGCTGTACAAGGAGAAGCTCATTCCACCCGACTATTTGACGACGCAGACCAAGCAGTGGGAAGACCAGATCAACAACAATCAGGCGTTCATCACATTTGACAACATCGGCCGGATCGATTCATTCAATGCGTCGCTGCGTCAAGTTACGCCTGGCGCCGGCATGACATTTATGACTCCTCCGGGAAGCAAAAACATCAATTTGGCTGTGAATACAGTAGGCTTGTCCATCTCTTCGCTATCCAAAAACGTAAAGGCTGCGGCGCAGTACTTGGACTTCTATTACTCAGAGCAAGGACGCCTGCTCTCCAGCTGGGGGAAGGAAGGTGTGACCTATACAGTAGAGAACGGAGTCAAGAAGTTCAAGCCCGACTATGCGAACGTGACCGAGCTGAGGCAGAAGACAGGTTTGTCGACGAACGGCACGTATGGCTGGTTTGATTTCGATGCCCATCTGGCTTTGTTCTCACCGGAGCTTCGTTCGGCGCATGAGCAAGCCCGCAAGGTGGAGACGCGTCCGCAGCTCAACCCTGCTCTCAATTCAGACGAAAATCAAAACCTGGGTATCTTAAGCGCTTCCATAACTAAATACGTCGATGAAAGCACGTCGAAATTCATCATAGGTGAGAAAAACATTAGTGAGTGGAGTAAGTATGTGGAGGAGCTGCAAAAGATGGGTGCGCAAAAGCTTGTGGATCTATACAAGGCAGCTAACGAGCGTGCGATGAAAGCCAACTGATCCATGAACCCGTCGAAAAAGCCGGACCGGCAGCCGCTTGCTCCGGCTTTTTCGCTCCATCCTTCCCAGTCAGAGAGAGAAAGAGAGTGGAACGGCATTGAGACTATTCGGCAGAAGCTTGGTGCGAGGGAGACTGTTACTGCTTCTATTCCTTCCTTGTTTGCTTTACTATGCCTTGTTCAAGTTTGCTCCGATTTTTGGACTTGTGATTTCGTTCAAGGATTACAATATGTTTCGCGGCGTATGGGCAAGCCCCTGGGTCGGGTTCAAGTACTACGAACTGTTTTTCCAGAACCGGGATTTTCCGATCTTGCTGCGGAATACGCTTCTGCTCGGGCTGTATAAGCTTATCTTCGGGTTCCCGGCGCCGCTCTTGCTTGCGCTGGCCATCAATGCGGTGAAACACGCCATGCTGAAGCGGCTCGTACAAACCGTCAGCTACTTGCCTTATTTTATATCCAACGTCATCGTAGCCGGGATGATTGTCCTGGTGTTGTCTCCGAACGGGGGCGCCGTCAATACGCTGTTGGATCGGCTGGGATTGGAAACGATCAACTTCCTGTATTTGCCCGAATGGTTCCGAACGATCTATGTCGCTTCCGATGTCTGGCAATTCGCGGGTTACGAATCGATCTTGTATTTGGCGGCGCTTACGGCAATCGATCCCCAGTTGTACGAAGCGGCGGAG
>JARBUQ010000226.1 GCA_029239545.1 Paenibacillus sp. | reverse complement strand
GAGGAGCGCGGAGCCTCCAACGTGCTTGAAGGATTAAAGATAGAGTTGAATCCGTCGAAAGAGGAGAAAGCCGATTGCAGAGAGTATGGGAGGAAGTTCGCCAAGCTGGTTCTGGGCGATGCTTAAATCAACTCGACATAATCGAGTGAGCGTGTAGACAGCCTGCGAGGTATCTCGCAGGCTGTTTGCTTGTGATGGAGACCCTACTAGAGAATAAACAACCTTAGCTTTATAATAGAGCTACAGGACTGCATTACGCTTATGAGGGGAGTGGTTTCCTATGCAACGAATTATATTGTTATTATTTATCGTAATTCCCGCGTTAGAGCTTGTTGGTCTATTCGCTATGGGTAGTCTTATAGGAGGTTGGACAACCTTCGGGTTAATCGTTCTCTCCGGTGTTATTGGTGCTCTTCTCGCAAGAAGAGAAACCCGCAAGGTCTGGAGGAGCGCACAGGAGCAGCTTAGGCTGGGCCAAGTTCCCGGACAAACAATTCTGGATGGAATCTGTGTATTAGTGGGTGGTATCCTTCTGCTGATGCCGGGATTTTTGTCCGATTTATTAGGTATTTTGCTGGTGCTTCCCTTTACTCGCCCGTTTTTTCGTCTGCAGCTACTGGGTTGGATTCGCAATAAGCTGGCAAAGGGCGGAAGCATTACGTTCTTCCGTATGTAATCTGGTCATGCACGATTAAGCCCTTTCAGCACATAGTCCCGTACATCACGGAACACGTTCGCCCGGTGAAAAGCTGTCAGCAGAATAAGTGTAACGGGTCCAATGATCAGACCGACAAAACCGAACAGCTGCAGCCCGATAAACAGTGCGATCAGAATCGCCAGAGGGTCCATCCCTACACTTGTTGCCAGCACCTTAGGCTCCAGAATTTGTCTGGCTACCAGAATAACTCCATATACTATGCTAAGTCCGATTCCAAGAGGGATATTCCCTTGAACAAATACAATAATGATCCAAGGCACCATAACCGCGCCAGTTCCCAGGTACGGGAGCAGGTCGACAAAGCCAATCAGCAGCCCGATGGAGATCGCGTAAGGAACTTGCAGAATAAGCAGACCGACAATGACGAAAGCTGCGGTTATGGAGATAAGAATGAATTGTGCGCGCAAATATCCGAACAGAGCTTTTTGCAAATCACGCCAAATTGTACCGCATACTTGAACCGCTTTGGTGGGGAACCAAGTAATCATACGCTGCTTAATACGATGCCAGTCCTTGCTGATGAAGAAAGCAGCTAGCAGAGCAATGATGAGCACGGTTGCAAAATTAGGCAATGATTTGAAGAGGGAGACGAGCCCGTTCAATACTAGACCAATCAAGGCTGAGCCTGCTGTAGCCAGTTTAATGCCGGTTGAGGATAAATTTTCGTTAATGGTGCTCTGATACTTCGGATTCTCATTGTAAAACGTATTAATTCGCTCAATGAAGCCTTGCAGCATGTCAGAATTAACGAAATCAATGAATTTTGCTTTCCAGGCGTCAATATTGTTCTGCAAATAAACCGAGAGATCACTGATTTCATACACGATATTCGTCACCAGAATAGTAACAATCGTGGCTGTTGCACCCAAAAAGACTAACAATGATATAGTTACTGCGACCCATCTTGGCATCCGTGCTTTGTGCTGCAGCCTGTTCACGATCGGGTTCATGACATAGGCAATTAACCAGCCGATAAGAAACGGATACACTAGCGGGATTACGAAATACAGGAACAGGGATCCAACTGTAACCAGAAGAGCAACCCATATTCCTCTCCATATCTGATTTAGCACCATCGCATCCATTCTTGATAGCTCCTCACGGTAAGATCATTCCCTTATTTTATCATATGGGATCATAGGTGTGAAACGATTACAAAATTCGACTTAATTTTCACATAAATTTAACATAGCGATAACACAATCCCCCCATAATGAAGAAGTAAGACTATCGGACGGAGGAACGATCATGGGGAATCTGATTGTGGAATCGAGACCTATCAAAGAGAACAAGGAGCTTGTGACGATGTACATCAACCGTGATTTGAGCTGGATTGAATTCAATCGCAGAGTGCTGGAGGAAGCGCAGGACCCAACGACCCCGCTCCTGGAAAGAATTAAGTTTCTATCCATTGTTTCCACCAATCTGGATGAATTTATGAGTGTACGGGTAGCAGGCCTTACGGATCAATTGAAAGCGGGTTACAATAAAACGGATTTCACGGGGTATACCCCTGAAGGCTTGCTGCGCAGAGTAATGAAGAGAACCGAAAAGATGGTGCAGGAGCAGTATAAGTGCTTTCGTGAATTATCGCGTTCATTGGCCAAAGAAGGTCTGGAGTTCACAAGCTATGAATATCTGAATGTTACACAAAAGAAACAGATGGATCGTTATTTTCACGATATCGTATTTCCCGTGCTTACCCCTATGGCGGTTGATCAAAGCCGGCCATTTCCGCTGGTGCACAGTCTTCATCTTTATCTGGCTGTGCTGCTCCGCAGAGAGGATGAGAGTCCCGAGAATGAGCCGTATTTTGCCATTGTACAAATTCCTTCGAACTTATCGCGCATGATTCGGGTGCAAGGCCGGGCTAATAGCAGAAGACAGGATTTCATTCTGTTAGAGGACTTGATAGAAGTGCACATCCATTCTTTATTCCCGGGTTACGATCCTGTTGCCGTCCATTCTTTTCGGATTACACGCAATGCCGACCTGACCTTGAATGAGGAAGGCGCAGAGGATTTATTGGAGGAAATTGAGAAGGAGCTTAAACGCAGAAGATGGGGCTCTCCTGTTCGTTTGGAAATTGGAAAAGGGTTTGATCCTTATGCACTGGAGCTGTTGAAAGAAGAATTCGAAATTGGGAACAATATCATTATCATTGATGGTCCGATTGACCTAAGCTGTCTGATGAAGTTCTCAGCAGAGCTGCCTGGGTTCGATCAGCTGCGCTATCCGAAGCTTGACCCGGTCTACCCGCGCGAGTTCGATGAAACCGATGATCTGTTCGGGACGCTCCGTGAGCGGGACATGCTGGTGTATCATCCCTACGAATCCTTCGTCGCTGTGGATGATTTTATTGCGGAAGCAGCTCAGGATCCTGCTGTTATGGCGATCAAGATGACCTTGTACCGGGTAAGCGGCAACTCGGGTCTGGTGCAGTCGCTATCCAGAGCAGCGGAAGCTGGCAAGCAAGTGACGGTAGTCGTGGAATTGAAGGCGCGTTTCGATGAGGAGCGTAATATTGCTTGGGCTCGGAAGCTGGAGAAGTCGGGCTGCCACGTTGTATATGGCTTGGTTGGTCTGAAGACCCATGCCAAAATTACGCTCGTAGTAAGGCAGGAGGAGGCAGGGCTGCGCCGTTATGTACACGTGGGAACAGGCAATTATAATGGCAGTACAGCGAGGCTGTACACGGATATTGGACTGTTCACAACCCATCCGGATGTAGGCGATGATGCTTCTGTCTTATTCAACGAGATGACGGGTTATTCAGCTCCGCATGATTGGAAAGCGTTCGGGATTGCTCCGGCAGACATGAAATCCAAGCTGTTCGAGCTAATTAAGCGCGAATCGTCTAATGCAGCAGTCGGGAAGCCTGCCCGTATCATTGCCAAGATGAATTCGCTGTCCAATCAGGAGATGGTTGATCAGTTATATGAGGCGTCCAGAGCCGGGGTCAAAATCGATTTGATCATACGCGGAGTTTGCTGCCTGAAGCCTGGTGTGCCAGGACTTAGTGAGAACATCACCGTTCGCAGCATCGTGGACCGGTTTCTGGAGCATTCCAGAATATTCTACTTCGAGAACGGCGGAGAGAAGGAGGTGTGGTTGTCCAGCGCAGATTGGATGACCCGCAACTTAACCCGTCGAATTGAGCTGATGTGTCCGGTCTTCGATAAGCATTTGAGCAAAGTCGTCATTCGCATTCTGCAGATGAGCTTATCCGATAATGTCAAAGCGCGAATACTGCAGCAGAACGGCCAGTATTCGCGCCCTGAGTCCTTATTGCCGCCGTTTCGAAGTCAATTCGAAGCGATGGATATTGGTACGTGGAAGAAAGCTAAGTCGAAACTTTGAGCCGCAGCCCGAATGTTTTGTGAAAATCTTTGGATATCCGTTCCAGCTCGCGCAATTCAATTAGAGGCTCCTGCTTGTAGTCCAACTGCAGGTGCAGTGATTGCGGCTTGGCAGTTGCAACAATGTCTTGAACAGGCTGGGTTTCACTGCGGTCCAATGCTATGGCCAGATGTAATACAGCCCCGAGCTTCTCAATGAGCTCTTGATCGGTCTCGTTCAACAAGTCTTTATAAGGCTGCATTAGCTGTCTGTTGCGGCTCTTGGATTTGAAGGCTGCGATCAGCGCACACAGGATGATCTCACGATGAGATAAGCCGTCAATACGTGCATGGGCCATCAGGTAGAAGGTATGCTTGTAGTAGCTGTAATAATGAACGGTTACCCCTATACGGTACAACAGCGCGGCAGTTTGCAGGAAACGGCGGGCCCTCAGTCCATAGGAGTGGCCTAACTGCAAATCATCGAACAGCTTCGTTGCCAGCTTCTGAACATGCTCAACATGCTCGATTGGAACCGAGGGATGAAGGGCCAGCAAGTTGCGTACACTGTACCTCAACACATCCGGGCAAATAGGGGCTTCCGGGTACTCAGTCTCGAAGAATAATCCGTCTCGAATCCCTGCACCGCTCACTACATAATGGGAAGCGCGAATATAGGCGAATACCGTATGTAGAATATGCAAGCCTGGAATGATGATATCGGCGCGGTCATTGGATAATCCGTCAACCTTCTTGCGCTTATCGGCCGGAAGGGATGGGAGCCACTCCAATAATTGGCTCATCCTTTCGGCCGGAATAACGTAGTTATGCGCGGTATCCAATGCATATTTACGCTGCTTTTGGTCGATTTTACACAAGGAACGTATCGTTCCGCCGAGACCGATCAGCGGCAAGCTCTGATTGCGCTGGCTGCGCAGCCATGGCTCGGCATCCAGCGCCTGCTGCACCTTCCTGCATAGCTGTGCGGCGTTCTCTTTGCTAACATTGCCAGCTTGGTCTGAATACTGCTTGGCCATGTTGACGGCGCCGAATGGCAGCGATACGCTGTGCAGAAGCTGACGGTTCACGAAGAGAGACACCTCTGTGCTTCCGCCGCCGATATCGACCACGAAGCCATCCTGAACATCGATCGTATTGATCATGCCAACAAAGCCAAGTCGGGCTTCTTCTTCGCCTGACAGCACCTCAATGACAAGTCCAACTTGCTGCTCAAGATATTGTGTTACCTGATCGCGGTTGGCAGCGTTGCGGATGGCGGCTGTAGCGACTGCTCTTATAGTTTCAACCCCTTGAACGCGGCACAGCAATCGAAAATCTTTAAGAATCCGAATGACGGGCTCCAGACTGTCCAAGGGAATTATTCCTTCAGCGTTAACCTTCTCGCTTAATCTTGCCGGGTGCTTGCTTTCATCGATAACACGATGGGCATTGGGGCCGATTTGTTCATAAATGACCAGTCGAATTGAGTTCGAACCAATGTCAATGATGCCGGTATGCTTGCTATTCATCAAATTCAGCCTCCTTGGCTCAAATTATACAATTATTCTACCAAAAAAATCTTTATGATGCCGATAATGAAGTTTTATATGTCATTTTCTTCACTTCTTGGGCAAAATCATTTATCATAGTAACTGATAAGTATTTCTTAGCACCTTGAACGTTTCTTATCGGTTCTATTTATAGGTTGCTGTTAGTTCACCATTTTACCACAAAGGAGCGATAAACGTATGACTGTAACAAAAGGTCTTGAAGGCATTGTAGCTACAACTTCTTCGATCAGTTCGATCATAGACGGGGTACTCACCTACCGCGGCATCGACATTGATGATTTGGCCGAGAATGCCTCGTTCGAAGAAGTAGCTTACCTGCTTTGGTACGGCAAGCTGCCAACCAAATCTGAGTTGGACCAGCTGAGAAGCGATTTGAACGCGAACGCCGCTATTGCGGATTCCGTCATCCAACAGATCAAGCTGTATCCCAAAGATACGAATTCGATGGCAGCGCTTCGCACAGCCATTTCATCCCTTGCCTTATACGATGAAGAAGCCAATGATATGAGTCCTGAATCGAACCTGCGCAAGGCGATCCGCTTGCAAGCTCAGCTTCCGACTGTTGTTGCTGCTTTTGCCCGCATTCGTCAAGGCCAGGAGCCGATCGCACCGAAGTCTGGTGTATCCATAGCATACAATTTCTTGTACATGCTCACTGGCAAAGAGCCTGAAGCCATTGCAGTAGAAGCATTGGATAAAGCTCTTGTGCTGCATGCGGATCACGAGTTGAATGCATCCACTTTTGCCGCTCGTGTAACAGTTGCTACTCTGTCTGACATCTATTCTGGTGTTACATCTGCAATCGGGGCTCTCAAGGGACCTCTGCATGGTGGAGCCAATGAAGCGGTTATGGCCATGTTGGAAGAAGTAGGCGGTGCAGATAATGTAGAATCCTACATTAACGAGAAGCTTGCGAACAAAGAGAAGATCATGGGCTTCGGACACCGTGTGTACAAGAATGGCGATCCTCGTGCCAAGCACCTGCTTAAGATGTCCCGTGAGCTGGGCAAAATTACGAACAACATGACCTGGTACGATATGTCGATCAAGATTGAAGATATGGTTACAGGGCAAAAAGGACTGAAGCCGAATGTTGACTTCTATTCAGCTTCTGTCTATACTTCCCTTGAGATTCCACGCGACCTGTTCACTCCGATCTTCGCAATCAGCCGTGTATCCGGATGGACCGCTCATATTCTCGAGCAATACGACAACAACCGCCTCATTCGTCCTCGTGCCGAGTACACCGGGCCTGTTAATCAGAAGTATGTTCCAATCGAGAACCGCTAAACCTCTCACTCATGTGAGACCTATGAATCCATAGCATATTTATGCAAGGCAGCGGGTGTTTGGGACGCACGTGAGGTCACACAACCCCCGTTATTTTGCGGCCATTTTTGAAATTAGTTACGAGAGCTTCAGCTTATCATAATAATAAATCATTTATTGGAGGGTACATTTCATGGCAAACTTCGAACAATATTCACTTCCTACTGAGGGCGAGCGCATTACAATCGATAACGGTGTTCTACAGGTTCCTAACAACCCGATCATTCCTTTTATCGAGGGTGACGGAACAGGTCCTGATATTTGGGCAGCTTCCAAGCGTGTATTGGATGCAGCTGTTGAGAAAGCATACAAAG
>JARBUQ010000225.1 GCA_029239545.1 Paenibacillus sp. | reverse complement strand
AATCTGGATAAGGGCTCGGAGTTATATCTGGAATATTGGGATCAAGCGAACAAGCGGATCACACCAGTGAGCACGAAGACCAATGCCGTCCTTAACGCATGGCAGCCGATCAAGATCCAGCAGCAAGCTCCGCCTAATGCGGTTACGGCGACTCTTCTGTTATACATGTCCAGCAAAAATACGGGTACGGCTTATTTCGACAATGCTACCTTTGGCATTGCGCCGCCAACTCCCCCCGTACTAGCAGTTTACGATCATCTCGTCGTCAACACCTCAAAGACGTTATACCAGATTGGAGACACTGGAAGCATTACCTGGTATGGCACGATGAGTGACGGAACGCTGCTTGACCGGTCCACGGTAACGCATGTTACCTACGAGAGCATGGCTCCAGGCGTTATTTCCATGAATGCTTCTACCGGCAGCTTCCAAGTATTAGCCAGCGGGAGCACGGAGATTAAGGTGAAAGTAACCGCAGATGGCATAACGAATACATCGATCATTACGCTTCGCTCTGACGATTTCAGTGGAGCGATCACCAGCAGCAAGACCAAGAGCACTTACTACACAGATGCGAAGAAGGACAATATTCAAGACAATATTGACGAGTACGGTTGGGCACGTGCCCAAAGAGACTCGGCCATATCGAACGCAGCCCCTTACCTCGCGCTTGATGATGACCAGCTATGGAGCATAGTTACAACGCAGAGCGTATCTCGCAGCCTCGGAATAGCGACCCGTTATAATCTGAGACAGAAGCCGAGCCCTGATCCGGCCGATTCGACGATTACCAATTACGGAAATTATCCATGGAAGATTGATGTTATTAATCAGCCCTGGAAGCTGCAGAGCCCTGTAACGGGACGATATTTTCCGACTAATGATTTTGCCGCTTTCTATGAGAGTGGTATCGATGAATACGGTGCGTTCAATTATGAGCTTGCTCTGCAGAACGGATCGCAGTATTTGACTAACCTTGAGGATCCTTCCTCTACTTGGGGAATAGATGATGGTTGGGGCTGGTCGGAGGACAGTGACGATATTTGGACTTTTATTGCCTACTATAATCACTGGGGAATCTGGTACAACGGGTTTATTATGAATGCCTTGAACAGCTTAAGGGATGCCTATCTGTTCACGGGAAATGCTGAATATGCCTACAAAGGCCTCATTTTACTTGATCGCGTAGCAGACGTATATCCAGACCTGGATGTGACCAACTATCCATGGGCCAAAGGCTTCGACAACGGAGATCCAGGCATCCATACGGGTCAAGGTAAGGCGGTCAATGATATTTGGGAAACAACTTTAGCCAAAAGCTTGATTTTCGCGTATGATGCGTTTTTCCCGGAAATGGTAAGCCTTGAGAACCGCTTGGTTACGTTCCTGTCCGACAAAGCGGACACTTATAACATGGCCAACCCCAAAAATTCCGTGTCTGCCATCCGCAAGAACATAGAAGACAATATCGTCCGTCTTGTCTATCCAGGCATGCAAGGGTCACAGATCCGGGGGAATATGGGCATGCACCAAAGTGCCTTAGCGCTCGCTGCAGTCGTTCTCGATGAGGAGGATACCTCCAAAGAGTGGCTGGACTATGTATTCCAAACCGGCGGGCTCATTAAAGTGAGTGATGCCGACAGGCCGTATGGAAGAGAGTTCCAGGTAATCGGCGGGGATTTGAATCGCTTGCTGGTCGATGATGTGGACCGCGATGGAATGGGGAATGAAGCAGCGCCAGGGTACAACGCCATATGGCTGGATACGTTCCTTGAAACTGCCGAAATTCTGGACGGCTATGAGCGTTATCCGGAGTTTGACATGTATCAAAATGTGAAATTCCAAAAGATGTTTTCTGCTTTTTATCAGCTTGCGATGCTTGGCAAATATACTCCATCTATCGGTGATTCCGGAATGCTGGGTTCGCCTGGAGTGGTCGGGAATATCAATCATGACATACTGGCGTTTGAACGGTGGGGCAATCCCCTGCAGGCTCAGCTTATTTACCTTAAGAACGGGAACACGGCCAGCGGGTTGCACAGCAATATATTTTCTGCCGATCCTGAGCAAATCAGCAGCGATATCGCCGCTATCATTCTGAATCAAGGTCCGCTGCAGCTGGATAGTACGATGATGACCGGATTCGGTTTAGCCGCCCTTCGTGATGGGAAAGCAGCTTTTGAAACAAGTGGAACGATCTATGATTTCAAGGATATGAAAATCGTTTCGGCCAATCGCAGCACCAAATATTTGCCTGCCTACAGTGCTTTGCTCTTTCAAAACACAGATGGGGCAGGGGCAGCTATAACGTTCGAGTTCGATGTTGCGGTACAAAATGTGTATGATATTGACCTGCTGCCGAACAAGGCTGCCAGCTATGGCAAATATAAATATTCGATTGATGGCGAGGAAATCGGCTCTTACGATTTCTATGGCGGTTCAGCGCCAAGCAATTACTCTACATTAGCCACTCGATTGCTGGAGGCTGGCCCACATACGCTTACCTTTGAATACGAAGGTCAGACCCCGGGGGCTACAGGGTACTTCGCGGCATTCAAGAAGCTTGCCCTTGTTAGCGAGGAAGAAAGAGAATTACAGGAAAATGCCGAGCCGGATACACAACGCGATCTGTGGATGTATTTTGGCAGGAACGGCGGGCATGGGCATAAGGATACGCTTAATTTGGGCTTGCATGCATATGGAATGGATCTGGCTCCTGACTTGGGCTATCCTGACGTAACCGGCAGCGATCCGAAGAGAGTGGAGTGGACTGAGAATACGGTCGCACATAATACAGTCGTAGTGAACAAATCCAAGCAGGGGGAATCCATTGTCGGAATACCGAAGCATTTTGACGGCAGCGGCAATGTCAAGCTGTTCGACGTAGAAGCGCCCCATGCTTACTCGGCTGCCGATCTGTACCGTAGAACTACATCCTTGATCAAGGTGGATAACGAGCATTCCTATGCGGTTGACTTTTTCCGCGTGGAAGGCGGCAGCAATCATACATTCAGTTTTCATGGGGCTGATGCAACCATTACTACCGAGGGACTGCAGGTTGTTCCGCAAAAGGACGGAAACGGCAATTACGTAGGCACTTATGCTGGCCCTAGTGTAGCTTATGGACAAAAGGAGCCAGGAAGCGGCTCCGGCAGCTCGTATAAAGGAAGCGGCTTCCACTATTTATTCGATGTAGACAGAGCCGCTGCACCGCAAGGGCCGTTCAGCATCGATTGGAAGGTGAAGGACACATGGGGAATTCATCCAGAGGACCCGAATGTTCATCTTCGTCTCACCATGCTGAATTCGGTCGATGAAGTAGCTCTGGCGAGTGGTCAGCCGCCGCAAATGAACGCCAAAAGCCCGGATTCTGTAAGATACATGCTCGCTCAGAGAAACGGAGAGAACTTGAAATCAACGTTCACCTCTGTGATCGAGCCGTATCGGGATGAGCGCTATATCGAGTCGATCGAACGCGTCTCTGTCAAGGATGGCCAGACTGTTATGACTGACGAGACCGTCCAAGCGGTCAAGGTGCAGCTTGTGAATGGAAGAACGGATTATATTGTATACTCGCTTAATTCTGAGACCGTGTATACGGTGGATGATCGTCTGCAGTTCCAGGGATTCTTCGGAGTGTATTCCGAGAAGAATGGACAGTATGAGTCCGCGTATTTAAATGATGGGACATTGATTGGACTCTTGAATGCTCCGGCGATTGATGAGGAATTCGGCAGCTTGAACGGGACAGTTGTTGATTTCACACAGGAGATGTCTCTTCAGAATGAAATCGTTGTGAATTTGGATCTTCGAGGTCTGCAGAAGGAATCATTGGTTGGTCGAATGATCTATGTGGACAATGACGAGATCAGGAATGGTGCTTACGAGATCAAAGGAGTTACCTCTGTAAGCGAGCAAGTGTATCGTCTGGATCTGGGCAATATTACGCTAATTCGATCGTATCTTAATGCAAATGACTTCAGCCAGGGGTATGTTTACGACATAGCGCCTGCTGCAGCCTTCCGGATACCGCTGTCGTATAGCGATGTTTATGAAGCTCCAGTAATTACCGCGCTGACCTTAAGTGGAGCAGTATCGCCAGGTCAGGCAGGCACGACACAGCAGACGGTTGTAACCGCAACTTACAGCAATAACACAACGGTTGATGTTACGGCTTCAGTCCTGTACTCAAGTTCTGATCTGAATGTTGCAGAGGTATCTCCGACAGGGCTCATTACTCTTAAGCAATCAGGTACAACTGTAATCAAGGCAACCTATGGAGAGATGGAAACAGCGGCCTTCCATTTGCAGGTTGTGGAACAGAGCGCCTCGAAGAGTACGGCTAAGCCCGGCAAACCTGTCCTTGCAGACGACAACGGTTATGGCAACGGGATTTTGGACGGGAATTACGGGGTAACGATGAACATGTGGCACGGGGAAAATGGCAGTCTGTATAAGCTTTATGAGAATGATGTCCTGATCGATACGCAAATTATTGCGGATGTTACTCCAGCTGCACAAACAGCGGTAACTCCAATTAGCGGCAAGCTGAATGGCACGTATCGTTACTATGCCGAGCTTATCAATGCCTATGGCACAACCACAAGCGACACTCATGTGGTAACTGTAACGAGGGCAGCGCCAGACAAACCGGTTATTTCCCACGATAACTGGGATGGAGACGGCAGCTACCTGGTGAGTATGAATCTATGGTGGGGGACGAATGGGGCGACATATCGCCTATATGAGAACGGAGTGCTCATTGACACACGAACGTTAAGCGAGCAGACCCCTTCTTCCCAAACGGCCGTAACGACTATTGTGAACAGGGGGTTAGGCACCTATGTATACCGTGCTGAGCTGGTCAACTATGCAGGAGCAACGTCAAGCGAGACGATGACTGTAACGGTAAGCCGTTAACAAACACAGCAAGGGATACGGGATAAGAGCCGGTCATGGGGGCTGGCTTTTGTCCTATATCCGTTTATGATATGATTATCTCCAAATCGTTTGCTGTACGCTAATTCAGGAATTAATATAGGAGGACCCGTTGTGAGAGCAGGCTCCAAAAAATATGCCAAGTTCTTAAATGAGATGAAGCTGCGAATTATAAGTGGTGAGCTTAAGGAAGGCGATTTCATCCCATCCGAGAACAGGATTGCCCAACAATATGGGCTTAGTCGGCCGACCGTTCGTAAAGCTGTAGCGGAGCTCGCTTCGGAGGGTCTCATTCAGACCATTCCCGGCAAAGGCAGTGTTATTCTCAAATCCTTACATTTGGAGCTCAACGTTATTGTGCTGAATCTCTTCTGGTATTTACCCTCCAATGAGTTCCCGATTATACAAATGATTGTTGAGCGTTTCAATCAAGAGCATAGACATATTCAGGTCCGATTAATCCCCTTTACCACCGATACATTCACACCAAGCATCTATAACAGCTATAGAAATATTAAACTAAATGAGCAGACTCCTGACTTAATGAGCTTAACGAATCGTTTTTTGCATGAGCTGAAATCGGAACAGATGGATACGATTCTAAGTCCGCTTACCGATCTTGATTCCGTTAAGAAGGAAGAGGTCTATCCATTCCTTTGGAAATCGAACATGCAGAACGGGGAGCTGTTTGCAGTTCCGATCACATTCTCACCCGTTATGCTTGTATTTAATAAATCTATTTTTGATCAGGCAGGTCTTGCATATCCGAATAACAGCTGGACTTGGAGTGATTTGGTAGATACGGCCTCCAGACTGACTAAACGAGAAAGTGAATCCAATGCGCAGTATGGCTTTGCCTTTTCTCCCAGCTTCTATCGCTGGCCGTTATTCTTCCTGCAGGAGGGTGGACGTTTCGTGCAGGATGATGTGCCGTTTCCGCCGCTTAAGGGAGGCGAGGCTGGAATCCGATTCATCCTTGACCTGATCTACAAGCACAAGGTTACCCCTCTTCTAATTCGGAGCTCCGACTTAAGTGAGCAGTTGTTTCATCGTGGAAAGGTCGGGATGATCATGTCGACCTATAATTTCAGCGAGCAATACATGAAGAATTCCTTTGAGTGGGGAATATGCAAATTCCCAAGAGGTACGAAGGACAAATCGCTGGCCATCTCTACGAGTGTCGGAATTAGCAAGGAATGCCGTAACGCAGATGAAGCGAAATATTTCCTCCAGTACTTGCTCTCTGAACCGATTCAGGCTTTCATTAAAGCTAACAGCACAACGATTCCGGCATTGCAGAGAATAGCCGAGTCGGAGGAATTTCCTCATCACACCTTCTCCGGCAGCGGATATTATTCGTTCAAGGATACTGTAGAGGACATACAGGTTGTTAATGATTTGGGCCTGACCGATAAGGAGGTTTCAGCGCTTTCTCTTGCGCTTGAGATGGTCTGGTGCAGAACGGAGTCCTTCGACCAGGTGTGGAATCAATTTGCCCAGTCTGAGATTGTTCAGACATAAACCGGATTACTGCTTGTCCAGAGAACGCCAAGAATCCCGCTAACGATAGATTCATATCGTTAGCGGGATTCTTTCTTGTAGTCTTATTAGCCAGAAAGTAAAAGATTCTGCGGAAGGGTGGTGGACCTAAGGGGACTCTCCTTTGTTCATAGCGAATTACCTGTTGGTTAAGGCAGCTTAGCTAGTAGCGTAACTTGGGTTAACGAACCGGTGCATAAGGCCTCGGATTTGTAGGAAGGAATGCGTTGTTAAGCGATTCCACTTGGAGTTGTGCGAGACTTTGATCGAATGGATGGTTTGGATCCAAGCGTACCGCCAAAGTTTGGTTGTGGAAGCTGATGGAGTCAACGCATGATGGAGTAGACAGGGAAAGACCCTGTGGTCTGTCCAAAATGCGAATGCTGTTCGATGAAAATAAAGTATTAGACTGACTTGTCATAATAATTGGATGACAGCTCCACTGTACTTACCTAATACGCCAAATCAGTTATCGGGAGCATGTACTTTAGTCGACTCATCCTTGTCTTCAATGGTTCTAAAACTTCCGTTTATGATACGAAAGACCCTCGCCCTCTTCGCAATATTGCTTAAGGCTATATAGAAAAATAGCCCAGTTATAATTACATACGCGATAAAATGTGGTCACTTCCTCCCAATTCATGTGACGAAAAATGATTGAAGTCTTCCCGTTTTTTTCCTCAATATCAAAGGAAATAGTCGTACCTATCCATTCTGGATCTGAATCAACACACTGCCACAAAATCTTTTTATCGGTAACAAGCTCATCAACTCGCATCTTTGTTAAGCCTTTGCCG
>JARBUQ010000224.1 GCA_029239545.1 Paenibacillus sp. | reverse complement strand
AGATTTATATGTTCAGACAAATCAGTGGTGGCGAAGGCTCAGGCGTACAGCCTTACTCCAAGGCTGAAATTATGCCTCACTTGGCTGACAACGGCCGTAACTATGGCCTGAAGGTCGTCAAGGATATAAACGGGGATGGACTTAAGGAAATTGTTATGTTGAATGATGGCGTTTCGTACCACATCGGTGTGTACACGAGCGACAATCAAGGAGCTCTGTCCATTGTCGGCGACCAGTACTTTGGGTATACGGCGAAGGCCAACCCTGACGATGGTGTTCCCGGCCGGTACGCTCCAGGACGCATTCCGGAATTTTATGTACAGTCCAATCCGGTAACCGATATGAATAACGATGGCCAGGACGAAATGATTTACAGTGTTTTCACGAGTTTGCCTGGCGAAACGACCGGGAACTGGAAAATATATGCTGCTGATCCTCTGAACTATGACAGCGCAAACTGGAAGTTCACGGATATTGCAACTATAGACGGCTACTATCTCAAGGGCATCACCCATATGCTGGGTGCCGACAAGCCCCCGGTGCTGCTCATGTCGCAGGAAACTACACTTGCTCCTTCAGCTACCTCTGACCTGGAGCTGTGGACCTTTGACAACAACCAGTTCTCGAAGCTCGCCTCCATGGATGAAGCGGGTTTGGTTACTATGGCTCAGCACACACCGCTGCATATAAGTGATGGCTCCAGGAACGGTGAACGAAAGCCATACTTGGTTGACATTAACAAGGACGGCAAGGAGGAGCTTTTCATTTCTCGCTCCGGCCGCTATGAAGCCATTACCATAAACGAGGTAGGCGAAATAAGCGTTGTGTCTGCTATCAATGGTGATCTAGGCGCTCCAATAGCCAACTTCACAGATGCAGACGGCAATATCGTATTCCTCACGTCTTCTTCAGGTGAGATGAATGCGGTTAGCCAGTCTGGGCAAAGTTTGTGGACGATGACCTTTGGGGGATACCTGACCGTTGGCACAACGATCGGCGATATCGATGGTGACTCACTCAACGAGATCATCTTCACCGACAAGGGGAAGGTGTTCGCCTACCGCATGGTAAACGATCAGTTCGAATACTTATGGGATACACCTGGAACCGGCAAGAACGCGAACGGCGGTCCATCTGCCGTTTCGCTAGCCGATATGAACGGCGACGGAGTTCTAGATATCGTTTCCAAGTCGACCGACCGGGATGGCAGTCCGGTAATTCAGGTCCTTAATGGTTACGGCGATGTTATGTGGGATGTTACCATGAAAGTGGATACCAAGGGTAACACACTGGGAACAGTATCCATTACCGACTATGTAGTAGGAGATATGAACGGCGATGGTACGCCCGACATTGTATTCAGCCTTTCCCCTGGGTATCCGAACGGACGCACAGGCATCATCGATGGTGCGCTGAAGGAGCTTGCTTTTATTACTCCGGTTGAGTGGTTAGCGGTATACCCACCCGAATACGACAAAAATTACAACGTCATGAGAAGCATTTATCCGACGCCTGGCCACTACTCTATGGCTGATGTGGATAAGAACGGCAAAATGGAAGGATACTTCATCGGGCTGGAAACGGCCTACCGGCTGAAGCATATTCCGGCGACCATGCAAGGCGTTTCGGCCGAGGAACTGATCATTTACAATGTGACCGGCAGCTTCTCTGGCAGCTATTCACGCCCACTCACCCTAATTGACGGTCAGTCGACTAGCCTTAGCAACGGAAAAACGTATTATTACTGGAAGGGAGCTTCCAACACGTCCGAATTCGTAATCGAGTTTGCCCAGATTGACAATGTTTCCAGGCTGGAGACATACGGTACGGCGAACGAGGCCATGTCCGTCTATGCTAACGTCTACGGCAGCTGGGAGAAGGTCAAGGATGTTTCGGCAGATGCATTCGAGAGCGGTACAGATCGCCATGTCATTGATTTCAATGGTTATGTGGCAACCGACAAGCTGAAGGTTGTCATCACCGGAGCAACGACAGAAGACTTGCCTGTTGTTAGCGAGATCAAGGTTTATGGACAGCAGCCCGAAACATTCAGGCTGGATTCTTATGTTGGAACGATCGAGTCCGGCAATCTTCCCGTTTACTACAACAGCAATGTTTTTGCGGATGTCGACATGGACGGACAGCTTGACAACGTGATGACTGGCGGATTCAACGCCTTCACCGTATTCAAGGATGATCTCTTCCGCGGTTATATGACAACACCACTTACATGGAATATGTGGCATGTGCTTATGCCTCCGCTATCCTACAACCCGGATATGACCGTAAATACCCGAGGGGATAGCGACCTAATCAACTACCGGCGCCAACAGGGAATTGCTGACGTGGATGGCGACGGCAAGCTGGAGATTGCTCTCCAGTACATTACCGGTAAATCCAACCTTTACCGTGGCTTCATGTACTGCTACTCAGGCGAAGGCAAGGATTGGGCCGATGGAACACCCCAGTCCGGTTACTTCAGATTCGACCAGAAGGATTCCAATGTACAGTGGACATACGACATGAAGCCTCTGTTTGGCGACAATGTAATGGTGTACAATATTACATCCGCTGATATAGATGGCGATGGACTCGCTGAATTCATCGCTACCACGAATACCGGATATGTAATAGCTTTCAATGGCGAGGATAATCCGGTTGATGGTCGCATAGCTTGGAGTATTCAAGTTGGCACAGGCACCGACCTCCAGATGCCATCTATCGGGGACATTGATAATGACGGATACAGCGAGATCATAGTACCGGCAAGTGACGGTTACCTTCATGTAATTGATGGTAAAGCTAATGCGCCTACAATTAACTCTTTTACCGCGGACACGACTTCCCAGCAGCCTGGAACAACACAGTTGGTTATGTTAACCGTAAATACAACGAATATGGCAAATAATACGCCTGTTTCCGTTGAGCTAATTTCTAGCGATGGAGCACCGCTTTCTCCAGCGGTAACGGCGAACGGAACGATCCGTGATAATCAGGCTGTTATTCCGTTCATTGTTCCAAGCTCGGTACCCGCTGGAAGCTACTTATTTAAAGTAACTGCTAAGTCAGCAACTTATAATTCAGCAGAATATACGATTTCGACTTCGGCGCAAGCGGCGACTCAAGCGGTAAGCTTCTATAATGGGACAACAACAAAATACTCACAGGCTGATTTAATAGCCAACGGGGAAATCATTACAGATGGAATCTTATTTATTCCTGCCAGCTTCAGCTACCAGACCAATAATGGAGTAGCCATCCATTATTCCGCCGCCCAAGGGATCTACATCGGAGCGAACATTACTACGAAAGCTTCAAGCTCCGATATTATGCTGCGCTCTTCCATGGGGCCGATCGTAATCGATCATGCGACCTTCGTTACATCGACTGGAAGCAATGATATATCGATGCTGGCAGGTACGTATATTTCAGCACAAGGAACATCCTTTGAGACTAAGAATAGCGGGACTACTAGCTTAACGGCAAATGAGAGTATCGATTTATCAAGTGCAAGTATAGATACAGGCCAAGTCCATTTATCGGCTTATAATGACACGACCAGCATGATTACAACAAACACAAATTTCCATGGAGGCACACCGAGCAAGATTGCAAACGGAGGCACAGCAGTAACGAATCCATAAAAGTAATGAGGGGTAGCGTTAATCGCTATCCCTTTTTTTTGTTAATTCACGAGTAAATGCCCCCAGAGATAATAGCAATAATGTGCAAATATGAAGCAACATAGTTCAAATAATCCTAAATTAAATTGATGTATATTGAAGACATGAACAGCGCGTTCATTTGCAAGTGTATAAAGGGTGGAGATGATTTTAATCTGCGAGATAGGGAGGGCAGGTGAGTATGTATCCTAATGGTTCGAGGTTCGCTGTACAGCTCAGCTTTGATCTAGAGATGGTGACAAACTTTCCTTACTGGACGAGTTTTTGGAATCACCGTAAGGGCGCAATTGATGAGGCGACCAAAACGTATGTAGGAAAAATCAATGCCAAATGTGAAAAGTACGGGGCAAAGGCTCATTACTTCCTTGTGGGGAGCCTCTTCGAGGACCCGAACATTGATTATCTCAAGAAGACGGTTGCGGCAGGTCATGCGGTAGGTAACCACACTTACACCCACGTAAATCTCAAGGCACAGGATAGTTCCCGACTCTCCGGTATTTACGACAGCTGTCCCTGGCGGGCGTTCGGTCGGAGCGCACAGGAGATTGTGCAGCAGGAAATTCAGATTACAACATCAGCAATAAAAGGTTGTCTAGGTGTGGATCCGAAAGGCATTCGTTCCCCTGGTGGCTTCCCGAACGGCTTGCAAGATGCTTTGTCCGTACAAAAGATGTGTCAGGAGGAAGGGTTCTGGTGGGTATCTACCCATTATAACGATTCCTTGTATCGAAATTATGAGGCTTCCACATCCGAAGCCATTAACAAAGTTGATGTAAGTATATTGACTGAGGCTTTCAATAGGAGTCAGCATGTATTGCAGCCTTACCGATATGAAAGCGGTTTACTCGAGCTGCCCTTGGCCGGCATCACGGATGTTGTCGCATGGCGGGCATATCGGCCAGACTTAGGGGAATGGCTGCGCATAGTATCAGACGGTGTTGATTATGCACACGAACACGGGCTGGTCTTCACGTTAACAACACACCCAGCGGTACTGGCTTCGATTGACCCCTTTTGCCAGACGGTCGATGTTATCCTCCGCAGGGCGTTGGAGAAAGAAGGCGGCGTATGGCTTCCAGACCTTGAAGAGATTGCTCGCCACCTTGAGACGACCGGATTCAATCGCGAACAGGTGAATATGAAAGACCATACAGGAGGTCAATAGAATATGAAGAAACTCCAAATGCGTATTGCAATGGTAACGATCAGTGCCCTCGTGCTGCTTGCCGGCTGTTCGTCAAATACAGGTGAAGAAGGGCCTACATCCTCAACGCAGCCGAGCGGAAATTCCGGCAAGTATGATCCGCCGATCGATATCACTACAGTTGGAACAAACTATTCGATCATTAAATTCACAAATGGCGAATCAAGGACTGATAACGCTTGGACGAAAGCTTATATGGATAAATTCGGAATTAAACTGAAATACAATTGGGTGGTCGATGATACGCAGTATGCAACGAAGCTGAATTTAACGCTGACCTCAGGGGATATGCCTGATTTTCTGAATGTGGATGGGGTACAATTCAATCAGCTATTGGAAGCAGGTCAGCTTCAAGATTTGACAAGTGTGTATAAACAGCATGCACCA
Organism: Paenibacillus sp.; assembly: GCA_029239545.1. Lineage (GTDB taxonomy): Bacteria > Bacillota > Bacilli > Paenibacillales > NBRC-103111 > Paenibacillus_AA. The sequence continues at coordinate 2,041 of JARBUQ010000224.1, read as the reverse complement.
GATAGCTACAAGAAAATGCTGGAGGAAAGCGGACCCAAGCCCATGCAGGCGGCTACAGTGGATGGTAAGCTAATGGCGTTCCCCTTCACAGGCAATGGTAAAGAAGCGACTCAAGTGATCTGGATTCGTACAGATTGGCGTAAAAAGCTTGGGCTCGAGGAACCGAAGACGATGCAAGATGTGTTGAAATTGGCTGAAGCATTCTCAACAAAGGATCCGGATGGCAACAACAAAGATGATACTTATGGGATCGCAATGGACAAAGATTTTAGCTACCATAGCTTCACCGGGTTTCTAAACAGCTACCATGCCTATACGGATGTATGGATCAAGAATGCTCAAGGCAATATCGTGTATGGGGATGTCCAGCCTGAGATGAGAACCGCCCTCTCCGAGCTGCAGAAGTTATATAAAAATGGGGAGCTTGACAAGGAATTTCCAGTTAAGGACAGTGCCAAAGTAAATGAGGATTTGGCAGCAGGCAAAGTGGGGATTACGTTCCTGGATACGTCAGCTGCAGCGGGAGTGCTGCAAAAAGTAAAGGATAATAATCCAAACGCGGAATGGGACGCATATCCATTGTTATCGATAGATTCCAAACCGGCAAAACCTCAGGTGAAAAGCACAGGACCCATATCTTACTGGGTAGTCAAAAAGGGCTTTAAGCATCCTGAAGCTGTCCTGAAAATGATTGATTTATTCATTCAAAGCTATTATTTAACGACAGATGAGAAGGTCACACAGACGTATATTTCGTCATTAGATGGTGTTCCGAATTATTTATTGACTGCGGCATCCTCGTATATGCCTTACAACAATTTGACCACGCAGACGAATGTATCCAGTGTTCTGGAGGGGAAGAAGCAGATTGCTGATTTAAACCCGCTAGATCGCGCTTGGTACAATCGCATTGTCGAATTTAAGGCTGGGAACAATGCATTTTGGGGCATCAATAGAGTTTTTGGAATTAATGGATCAAGAAGCATTGCCATCAAGTATATCAAAGATAATATGCTCATGGAGAATGAATTTTTTGTTGCGGCCACACCTGTCATGACTGAGAAAATGGCTACGCTGGAAAAAATGAGAGACACAACTTTCATTAATATTATTACGGGGAGCGCCAGTATAGATGCATTCGATAAATTCGTTGAGGACTGGAAAAAAACCGGAGGCAATGATATTACAAAAGAAGTGAATGATTGGTATAAATCCTTATAATGCGAATTTCAATTCATGGTGGCAGCCATATGGAGGCCACCTTATTAAGGATTTATCGCAATCAATCAGGGAGGTACGGTCTTTGATAAGAAAAAACAGAATATCTCAGCTTCCGTTTCACCTTATGCTCCTTCCTGGGGTCATTCTCGTCCTGATTTACAGCTATGGCCCTATGATTGGGATCGTTATTGCATTCCAGAAATTCATTCCGGCGAAAGGGCTTTTTAATTCCCAATGGGTTGGTTTGGATAATTTCCGATATATTATTCATTTACCTGACACGTTTCAAGTTTTATTAAATACCGTTTACATCGCATTGATGAAAATTATCGCAGGTCAGGTGGTACCGATCATAGTTGCGCTCCTGCTTAACGAGCTGCGCAAGGAGAGATTCAAGCGCGGGATCCAAACTCTGATCTACTTGCCTCATTTCATGTCATGGGTCATATTGAGTGGAATTATGATTGAGGTGCTTTCTCCACAATCTGGTATTTTCAATTCAGTTCTTACCGGTCTGGGTATTGATCCTGTATTTTTTCTGGGAAATAATCAGTGGTTTCCATATGTACTCGTACTATCGGATGTTTGGAAAGAGTTTGGCTTCAGCACAATCGTCTACCTTGCTGCTTTAACGAGCATCGATCCTACGCAATATGAGGCAGCCCTTATGGACGGAGCCAATCGATGGAGACAAACCTGGCATGTAACATTACCGGGAATGCGCCCGATTATCGTGCTGCTGGCTACACTGAGTTTAGGAAATGTGTTGAACGCTGGCTTCGATCAAGTGTTCAATCTGTATAGTCCTATCGTCTATGAA
>JARBUQ010000223.1 GCA_029239545.1 Paenibacillus sp. | reverse complement strand
TATATGCGGAATAACCCGCTTCCTGCCCATCATTCGAGACTCTACATGTACGTGGGAAGCATGGAAGGTGTGGGTAAACAAACCGCACAGAAAAATATGGTTGCATTAACCGAGGAAGCCTATTCGATCTTATCAAGCAAGGGGTTCTCCGGTGAGCGACTGCAATACATGGTGGAAGAGGGAGGGGTACATGTGGATTCCTTCTTCATCAAGAGATTTCCCGAAGCGCTGCAATGGTTATTCCCGGGAAGCCGGGCCAATCGCAGATTCGAGCTTGCTTCGGAGACGGTGGGGTTGGAGGTGACGCTGCCCGAAACGATTGAGCGTACACTGAAATCAACCAAGGAAGGCAGAGAATATCGAATCTTCATTGCCAAGCCAAGAGAAGCGGCTCCTGCTGGAGGTTACCCAGTTCTGTACGTATTGGATGCCAATGCCAGCTTCGGCACTGTAGTGGAAGCCGTCCGGCTCCAGACACGCAAGCCCCATGGTTACGATCCTGTACTTGTGGTGGGGATTGGTTATCACACGACCGAGGTGTTGGACAAGGCCCGGTTCTACGACTTCACCCCTCCCACGCCAGCGTCGGCCTTGCCCCCCAGACCTGATGGGAGTGAATGGCCTGATACGGGAGGCTGCGAATCATTTATCAGCTTTATCGAGGAAGACCTCAAGCCGCTGGTTGAACTGCAGTTCCAGATCGATCGCAATCGGCAGTCGTTGTTCGGGCATTCACTTGGCGGCCTTTTCGCTCTGCACGTATTGTTCACACGACCGGAAGCATTCCAGACATACATTGCGGGAAGCCCATCGATTTGGTGGAATAATCGATTCGTAGTTGAGGAAGAGGCGCGCTTCGTGAAGCACGTGGGGAGGAGCGGCGAGGAAGAGCCTGATGGCGACAACAGAAGCGGGACGCAAGCTGATATGCATGCTGTGCCAACTGATAAACGCAAGGTTAACCTGCTGCTGGCCGTTGGAGAACTTGAACGCAGCCATCCGAGCCGCATGTATGACAATGCGAAGGAGATGGCAGACCGATTGTCTGAATGGAATGAAGAGGGTTTAAGAGTTGAGTTTCATGAGTTTATAGGGGAAGGGCATGTATCCGTGCTGCCAGGGCTTGTCAGTCGGGCTTTGAAGTTCGCATTAGGCAAGCACTGAACACCCATAGTGTGTTCGGTTTAGTTAGAAAAACGTTTGTTTCCGATCCGATTTGCAGGAATCCGGAAATCGACGTTTTTTTTGCCTTCTAATTGTGATATATTAGGCAATAACTAATATAATTAGGTAATACCTAATAATCGGAGGCGATTGCAACTATGTTAGAATGGATGTTAAGACAAGTAATGGCTGAACGCGGAGTATGGTCTGGTGTGGCGCTTGCCAAGCTGCTTCAGGAGAAGGCCGCATATCGACTCTCTGCCCCTTCCATTAGCGCTCTGTTGACCAGTCAGCCCAAGCAGATGAAGGCCGATACATTGGATGCTCTGTGCACAGCGCTGGAATGTTCGCCGAATGAGCTTTGGGTCTATACTCGGCCAGAAGAAGCGAAGGGAGCTTGACGATGAGCGTGAAGCCGATATTGCCTTTTGGTGAACCGATTCTGCGCAAGAAGGCTAAGCCTGTCGATTCGATTACTCCCAAGCTGCTGAAGCTGCTGGATGATATGGCCGAAACCTTGTATGCTGAAGAGGGGCGGGCAGGGCTTGCTGCTCCGCAGATTGGCATTCTTAGAAGAGCGATCGTAATGGATTGCGGAGAAGGGCTTATTGAGCTTATCAATCCTATGATTATTGAGGCAAGCGGGGAACAATTCGGACCGGAGGCTTGTTTATCACTGCCAGGCTACTCAGGAAACGTCGAGCGTTTTAACTATGTTAAGGTTAGAACGCTGACTCGAGAGGGAAGGATAGTGGAGCTGGAGGGCGAAGGTTTCCTGGCTCGCTGCATGCAGCATGAAATCGATCATCTTGACGGTATTTTATTCGTAGATCACGTCTATGAGCAATGGCTCTATGAGGATGCTACCAATCGAAGAATCAGCTTGCTGGACGTTATACGTTTAACTAATCAGGGCACTTAAGACTTACAGGAGGATCCACACATGGCGCAGTTTAAACTACCTTTATTAGAGGAATGGCTGAAGCATCGCAGTATATTGGAGGAGCTGCTGCAGCGAATTGATAATCAGCATGTTCATTATAAGCCCTGGGAGGATGCGATGACACTTGGCGGAATGGCCCTTCATCTGGCGGGCTCGGCTTATGCTTTCGTATCCTTGGTTAAGACAGGCTCATTCGCGAGACCGGAAGTACCGGAATGCAACAGCATGGATGAGGTGCGCAAGCAAGTAACCAAATTAACCGCCAAGACCAAAGCGATGTACGAGTCCATTACCCAACAAGAGCTGAATACGATTCATACTTCACCTCGCGCGGCGCTAAATGGCCCGAGGGTCAAGCTTCTTAGTTTGGTCTATGACCATGAGCTTCATCACAAGGGACAGCTGTTCCTGTACGCCAGATTAGCTGGCGTGAAGGATCTGCCCTTCTTCCGGTAGCAGCTCTGAGCTCAGAAAGGCGCACCTATGAATTCCAACAGCTCGTATCGCAGAATTTATTACATAGCAATCATAACGGCGATCTGTTTATTGGCCGATTCTATGCTTTATGTTGTACTTCCGATTTATTGGGAAGAGGCTGGCCTGACTTCACTTTACGAAGTCGGTATCATTTTATCGGTTAATCGTTTCATTCGTTTGCCGCTTAATCCATTGGTCTCCTGGATTTATTCTAAAATCAGCATCAAGGCAGGTTTGATGCTTGCCGTACTCTTCACTGGACTTGTGACGTTTCTGTATGCAGAGGCTCAAGGCTTCTGGTTCTGGCTCGTGCTGAGATGCTTGTGGGGTGTGATTTGGACTTTTTTGAGATTAGGGGCGTTCTATGCTCTGCTGGATTTGTCTACAGATCAGAACCGGGGCTATTTGATGGGCAAATATAATGGGATCTATAGATTGGGAAGTTTGTTCGGCATGTTGATTGGAGGATGTTTCGTAGGGCTTGTCGGAATGCAGTTGATCTTCGTGTCCTTCTCCTGCCTGACACTCGCAGCTCTGTTCCTTGTTTACAAGACGATCGAAGCGACGGGCAACCATACAAGGACAACGAAGGTAAAAGCAGGCTGGAAAGAACAGTTCCTCAGAACCAAACAGTATATTAAGGTTAAACAGGTGTGGCTTGTATTGGTATCGGGCTTGTTGATTTCCTTCATTATTCAGGGGATGTTCAATTCTACTCTCAGCTATGTTATCGATAAGCAGCTGATCCTATACGGAGGTGCCTTTATAGTTAGTGCAACCGTGCTGTCAGGCATCCTCCAGGCTTTGAGATGGACCTGGGAGCCGTTGCTGGCCCCCTGGATCGGACGAAAGTCTGATGAGTCCAGTCGAAGGGAACCGTTTCTGATCCTATCCCTTGTTCTGTGTGCGGTCATGCTCGCTCTCGTTCCCTTGCATATCCCCTTCGTTCTCTGGTTGGGTATTCTGTTAATCATCCAGCTTGCTGCAACATTGCTGACGACTATTATGGATACGATCGCTTCCGGGCTATCCACACAGTTCACAGATAGGGCAGCCGTAATAACCGTGTATTCCATGATGCTGGATTTGGGATCGGCCATTGGACCAGTCATCGGGTATATGTTCGAAATACCGGTCATGTATACGGCTTCTGCCATTCTGTTGCTGCTGGTCGCTCTGCTGTGGTTTCTTGTTCCCAAATCAAATAATCAGACCGTCCATTGATCATGTACGATCCCGACCAAATACCATTGATTATTCTGGTTCTCGAATACAAGCTTAAGACCGGCCCAATCTAAACCTTCGAATTTCTTATCGAATCCGCTGAAATAATACTCCACAACTATAGAGGTCGGGTATACGGTACGTGTATTATTGATCATATTGCCTTTGGCAATCGATTCGTTATAGCTAATCTTCTCGGGAGTGGCAAAGTCATGATTATACACATATTTGTCGTAGTAACTGGCGAAGGTCAGCTTGATCGAATCACCCGATCCGTCATGCTCTCCCCAATTATGCTCGGTAGGATCTGTCAGAAGATTCGTTAATTGAGCGGCCTTGAACACCAGATTATTTTTCATATCAACATACGTATAAGGGGAGAAGCGAACGCCGAGCTCAGGATGAACATACGTAGCCAGCTTCTTCATATCTTTGGCTTTGATGGCTGCTATAACTTCTGCCGAGCGTTCTGAGATGAGCTTCTTTGCTTGTTCAGACGGCACATTTCCGTTAATAACGGCGGGAGCAGTCGGACTCGGAGCAGCACTGGGCTTGGAGGTAGGACTTGGTGTTGGCGCAATACTCGCTCCTGCACTTGCGGTCGGACTGGTGGCAGGCTTCTGGCTAGGGCTGGCTTCTGCTGTGTGGGTGGGAGCTGGTGATGAACCACTCTTATTATTCTCGGCGCAGCCAGCTATCAGCAGGCTTACACAGGTGACTATACCGATTGTAGTCATCCAATTACGCTTGGGATTCATAAATATTCATCCTCTCTGGAAACATTGTGTATATAATTTGACGTGAAAAGGCTGTTAAAAGTTGCTAAATTCCTTCTGAAGAGGGAGCTGCCCATCGTCGGACTTCCCATTATAAATTTTTGCAAAACAATTGACATTAGGCATAAGTCTGTATAAAATAGTAACAGGATAACAAAAAGTAAGTATGAAATTAATAGTAATCAAATAAATGATAATCGGGAGGCTTTTTCCAATGGCAAAATCGAATTGGGCAGTAGATGCATCACACAGCAGCGTAGATTTCTCAGTAAGACATATGATGATCGCGAAGGTGAAGGGAACGTTCCATACTTTTGAGGCACAGATTAACGCAGACCCTACCGATCTTACAACAGCTTCCATTCATGTTGAGATCGATTTGAGCAGCATCGACACTCGCAACACAGATCGTGATAATCACCTGCGTTCGGCAGATTTCTTCGATGTAGAGAATAACCCTAAGATGACTTTTGAGTCTACTACAATTGCCAAGACAGGTGACGGAGAGTATGACGTGGCAGGCAAGCTTACAATTCGAGGGGTTACTCGCTTCGAAACAATAGCTGTTACGTTCGAAGGTGCCGGTAAAGATCCATGGGGCAATGAAAAAGTAGGCTTCAGCGGAACAAGTGTAATTAAAAGAAGTGATTTTGGGTTAACCTATAACGCAGCACTGGAAACAGGCGGCGTGTTAATCGGAGACGAAGTAAAGATTACGATCGAAATTGAAGCCGTAGCACAGGCTTAAATAGAAGTCAGGAAGAACGGCAATTCTGGAACATTCCAGATGCCGTTTTTTACTTTCTATAGCAGGAGTGAATCCAATGGAACAATCTGTGATTGCCAGAAGAGGAATTAGCCGTACTTGGGGTGTTACCATGAAGGAAGGCAAGGCGCCGCATCTGCGTGTAGGTCAAGTGCTGAAGCCTGGGCTGTGGAAAGAATACGATCCCTTCCTGTTCCTTGCGGAAGATTGGTTCGAGCAGGGCACGTTCGATTTCCACCCTCATCGGGGGATTGAAACCGTCACTTATGTCATTGAGGGCAAGCTGAAGCATGAAGATAATTATGGGGGATATGGGGTGCTGGAACCTGGCGATGTGCAGTGGATGACCGCAGGCCGAGGCATTATTCATTCGGAAGATCCATTACCTGGCGAGACTGTGCACAGTCTGCAGCTGTGGGTTAACTTGGCGCGTAGCGATAAAATGGCAGAGCCCCGCTATCAGGATATAAAAGCGGAGAATGCTCCGCTACGCGAGGAAGAAGGAGCCGTCGTGCGTGTGTTCTCTGGAGCTTCTGGCGGAGTACAGGCTCCGACTTTGAATCATATTCCTGTAACGTATGTAGAGATGCGGATGGAGGCAGACGCCATATTAAGTCAAGACCTGCCGGGTAGTTATAACGGGTTCATTTATGTGTTGGAAGGAAAAGGCCGGTTTGGGGTGAATGAGGTCGCTGGCAGCGAACGCGAGGTATTATGGTTGGGAGCTGTAGAAGGAGCAGAAGCTAGTGAGATTACGGTACGCGCAGATGAAGCGCTCAGACTAATCCTGGTGGCGGGACAGCCTATCCACGAACCGGTAGTCGCTTATGGCCCCTTCGTTATGAATATTGATGAGGAGATCCGCGAAGCTTTCGAGGACTATCGCTCAGGTAAGTTCGGACCGATTCCGGATGGAATGAAATAAGAAACGGATGGAGGTAACACAGGATGAAGCTGGGTATGCCTGCATTAGTAGAGTACAGATCGATAGTGGAGAACGTTGAACTATGTCATAAGCTTGGGCTGGATTTTGTGGAATTGAATATGAATCTTCCACAATGTTTGCCAGAAACCTTAAGCTATCAACAAATCAACGCCCATAAAGAGAGATACAGCGTTGATTTCACGATTCACCTCCCTGAGGAAATGGACCTGTCCTCTTTTCATCCTCCCATCAGGAAGGGACATATAGAGCGCTGCAAGCAAGCGATGGAATGGGCTCATTTGTCCGGGATCCGAGTGTTGAATATGCATTTGAATAAAGGCATTTATTTCACAATGCCCGATAGCAAGGTATGGATCAATGAGCAGTACGAATCAGAGTTTGTAGAATTGTTATATGAATCCTATCTGGAGCTATATAAGCTGGCCAAGTCCTACGAGGTAATGTTATGTATTGAGAATACGGGTAATTTTCATATTCCTTTTGTACGGAGAGCGCTTGACGCATTGAGCGAATTCGATAACTTTTACTTGACTTGGGATGTAGGTCATGATGCCAAAGCGGATTTCGTCGAAGAGTCGGTCTTCACCCATTATCAGGCTAGCATTCGACATATGCATCTTCACGATTATAACGGTCAGTCGGATCATCAGCCTCTGTATAGCGGGATCGTCCCAATTAACGAGAGATTGAATATCGCGATGAAGGATCAGCTGTCCGTAGTTATCGAGGTCAAGACAAGTGAGGCATTAGCTGAATCGGTGAGTGCGTTGAAGAAGTTTTCTCCGGACTTAATAAGATTATACGGTTCAAGCCACCAGGCGAGTGAGCCAGATGTATAAAATTTCAACACAGATGAGCTTGAACGCCACCTTCAGAGGACCAGATGTACAAAAAATGTACAACGGACAAAGAAAATAAGCCTCAAGAGCAACCGAAATTAACTAAAGAGGCTTGTTTTTTTGAAAAATAGCCGGTTCTATGTCGAAAATATATACAACTGGAGGGAAAAGAGGCCGACAAAACCCGTC
>JARBUQ010000222.1 GCA_029239545.1 Paenibacillus sp. | reverse complement strand
TCCTGGATTATTATGAGGACGGGGGCATCAAGGAGGAAGTGATTTGGGAAGGTGAGGAAAATTTTGCGATGATGCAGCAGCGGCTGTTAGCTGATTTTGCTCAAGCGATTCTTCTGGGTCATGAACCAAAAACAAACCTGGAACAAGCGTATATTGTACGAAAGCTTGTTGACTCCATTTACGAGTCCGCTTTACTTGGGCAGTCCATTCCGTTTCATGCTCATGTTTCCCTCATTGGGGAAGAGTTACCGATGAATATGAATGTCGATGCGCAGCTTTTCATGCGACAGCTCATTTATCGATAATTATTGCCTAATCCTGCAAATCATAATAAAGTTAAGGTAGAACTTTCATTTCGATTATTATATACCGAATTCTGTATAACGAACAGGAAGGACGATAATATGGAACATACAAGACCGCCCTGCTAATCTTTAGAAACCAATCGATCACGGGCACCTCCATGCTGAGTTGAGGAAATTCAACCAGAGATGAGAGGAGTTCTATTATGGTCGGTTTGCCCAATGTTTGGAAGCTTTATGCCATCCGTTTCTTTTACAATTTGATCCCTGCTTATGTTATCGAGAGGTTATTTTGGGAAGAGAGAGGCATGACCATTCAGATGGTCGTGTATACGGAAATTATTTTTGCGTTAACGGTTGTTTTGTTCGAGGTTCCCACGGGCATTATCGCCGACAAGTGGGGTCGGAAACAAATGATCGTAGTGTCCGCCTTATTAGGCTGCTGTGAATTTCTGATTCTAGTGTTTGCAACGGAGTTTTGGCATTTCGCGCTTGTTGTTTTTTTGGCGGCTATCGGTAGTGCTGCTAGCAGCGGGGCGGAGAACGCGCTGCTCTATGACTCCTTAGCATCAGTTGGCAAAGAGCATGCTTTCGAGAAGTATGTTGGTCGCTTGAATGCAATCGACATCACATCGACCATGATTGCTGCTTTGTGCGGGGGACTATTAGCCAGCCGTTTTGGCTATGAGTTCAATTATTGGCTTTCTTTCGTGGGCATGCTTGTCTCTCTTTGTCTCACGTTAACGCTGATTGAACCTGCTGCGAGCAACCAGGATGACGAAGAGGATCAGCAGATCCCGATCCGTACTTATATTACAGCCTCCGTTCGCCTATTCAGACATAATAGAGGTGTGCTGCTAGTTCTGCTATCAGGAATGGTGACAGGTGCAGCCATCAATTTCATTGATGAATTCTGGCAAATCTATTTGGACAGGTTAGACATTCCGGTTATTTATTTTGGCTTGTTCTCGGCAGTGATATTCCTGCTCAGACTTCCAGGTAATCTTCTTGCCTATATGCTTAAGAGCCGATTCAGCTACAGATTGTTATTGTCAACTGTAGCTGCAGTCTTGGCTGTGGGCTTCATGTATCTCTCGTTATTTCAAGGTTACAGCGGTTTAGCAGCCATGTTCGTCATCTGTTTGTTCGCTGGTATTATCGAACCGCTTGCCGCCGGGTATTTGCATCATCGAATGGATTCCACAATGAGGGCGACGATGGGTTCATTCCAGTCTCTGGGGGAGAATGCGGTACTTATCCTTACAGGCGTGGGCTTTGGGTATTTCTCATTCAAATTTGATGTGTTTGGCGGATATGGGTTCATTGCGTTGATTTGTATCGTATTCTGTGTTTATTTTGTATTCGCGTCCCGTAATAGGCTTGAATAGAATACGGAGGATGAAGGGGCTGTCAGTGAAACGGTCCCTTTCTTTCCGTTTATCGACACTCGCTCGCCCCTGGTTCACTCCATGATTTCATCAATAACTTCTATGAACGCTTCAAGCCCAAAGCTTCAACATCTGTAAGCCACTGTTCACGCTGCTTATCCGTCGAAGGTTTAATCGGACATAGCTCGGTGATTTTAACGGGGTTGACTCCGCAATATTGCAATGTAGCACGTTTCATAACATGGTGTCCGGCTTGTTTGTACACCCATCGATTGTACCAGGAGGGCGAGTCCATCGTTACAATGAGGCGGGCTGACTTGCCTTTTAATAATTTATCCCAGAACATGGAGTTCGGGCGATTCTGATAAGCAAAGCCAGGCAAAAAAACACGATCAATGAACCCTTTCAGAATGGCCGGTACTGTTCCCCACCATATAGGATAGACGAACACGAGGTGATCTGCCCAGCGGATCGTCTCTTGAGCGGCAATCAAGTCCTCTTCTAACTCCAACCGTTGATGATATCCATATTTCAAATTCGGTTCAAAGGACAAAGAGCCGATATCAATGGTGCGCACAGCTGCGCCGCTAGCAATAGCGCCCTTGTGATAGGCCTCCGATAAGGCAGTGCAATAACTTTTGGAATAGGGATGTCCGTTAATGATGGCTATGTTTGCCCGCATGTTCTTGCCTCCTTGGTTTAGAGAGCATGTTAAGATAAAGTAAGAATAAGGCATAGGAAGCAAAATGAATAGGATGAAACATGCCAAAAACATATTCTTATACGCAGAAAGGAGGAGGAGCTCTTGCAAACCTACACCGGAGTATCTATTTCCCTTGTTTATCCTATCTTAAAGACAATTATGAACAAAGGACATGACAAAGAAGATTTTCTCAAAAAGGCCTATATGGATGAGTCGCTTCTAATGGATCCCGAGGCACGGCTGTCGGAGGAAGATTTCGAACGTATTACGGAGGTGGCCGCCGTCATAACAAAGGATGAAACCTTCGGACTACATCAGGGACAGAACATGGAAGTTTCTGACCTGGGTATTCTAGGATTTGTTATGCTTCACTCCAAGACGATTGGCCAAGCTTTGGCGGCGTATCAAAAATATAATGTCGTTGTATGCAGTGGATACAATATAAGTTGGCAATTGGAGGGTGATGACCTAATCATCGAGATGTCCTACAATCATCCTCACAGACCTCCTGCCCGCCACTGCGTGGAGGATATGGGCAGTTCTTTGTATCATTTGATGATAAAACTAAGCTGCAGAGCCATTGTCTTAAAAGAGGTACACTTCATTCATGAGCTGTCAGCAGAGGTTGATGAGTATATATCCGTACTTGGGGTGACACCCCAGTTTGGCAAAGAGTCGAACCGAATTCGTGTGAGCAAGGATATTCTGGACTATCCTATTCTATTTGCAGACTCCAAGCTGTTGGGAACATTCGAGGTCATTGCGGAGGAAACCAGACTCCGATTGACGCAAGGCCGAATATTTGCTGACCAATTGTACAATTGGATTATGAAAGGTATGCCGACAGCATTTCCAAGTCTCAAGGATACAGCAAAGGCATTCAAAATGAGCGTAAGAAGCATTCAGGCGAGGTTAAAGCAAGAAAACACAACCTATCAACATATTTTGAATCGGGTTCGGCGGGAGCTTGCGGTAGGTTTGTTAGCGAAACCGGAATATAAGGTTGGAGAGGTTGCCTACCTTCTTCATTTCTCGGAGCCAAGCGCTTTTCAGAGTGCCTTCAAAAAGTGGACAGGACTAACACCGAGACAATATAGGATGGATTTGTTGAACGGGGAACTGCAGGGGGAAGCGTGAGTAATTTTGGCAGCATAACACTACCTAGAGTAACCTTTTTAACTTGATGCGGCACTTTGTAGTAAGAACAGGGATGAAAGGAGGTACGGGGAGTGTATAAGGGGTGGATAGAGAAGGCGCGAGCAGGGGACCGGGAGGCTTACGAAACTATTGTTCAACAATTTACCGGCATGGCGTTAGCCGTCGCTTACGAGAAGCTGCGCGATTCCCACTGGGCAGAGGATGCGGTTCAAGAAGCGTTTGCAGAAGCATTCGGGAATTTGCACAAATTACGGGAAACAGAAGCGTTTCCAGGTTGGTTTAAGGTCATAGTTGAGCGCCAATGCCATCGTCATCTGCGCCGTAAGCGGCATCTTACGATACCGCTCCATGAAATCGAGCATTTAGACGGGGAGCAGACCAGTCTGGCGGCCATAGTGGAAAGAAGGGAAATGCAGAAGGCCTTGCACGCTTCCATTGTGGATTTGTCACCCAACATGCGGCTTGCGGTTCAGCTTTTCTATTTTCAAGGGTATACCATTCGAGAGATTTCAAGTTACTTAGGTACATCCACCACTATTCTGAAAAAACGGTTGTATGATGCCCGTATTAAGCTAAAGCGTACACTTCCTGTCGCTGATTTCATATCCGTGTTCAACGACCTCAATGAAGGAGGAGAAGCAGTGCTGCATATTGTAAATGGAGATTCTGTAGCAGACAAGCTAAAGCAAGGGGCAATTCAGGGGGAAATCCTGGTATGGAGAGAACTGTATCCTGCAGGGCCTGTATTCCACGATATGGAAGAGAGCAGCAACAGGCTGATACGAGCACAGTTTTTGGAACAGGCCATGGGCATTCCACAAGAGGAATATATCAAGATCAGCGAGACTCAAGAGCGAGCATTACAAGATTTCAAGAAGTACAATGAAATTGTCCTGTGGTTTGAACATGATTTGTTCGACCAGACGATGTTATGTTATTTGCTCCATTGGTTTGAAAAACAGTCATTAGGCCAAACCCAATTGAGCTTGTTATGTATCGGGGCTTATCCGGGCATCGATTTGTTTCGGGGGTTGGGGCAGCTTAGCACTAAACAAATAGAGGCTTTGTCAGGGACTTGGCATTCGGTTGGGCAGAAGGAGCTTGAGTTAGGCAGGAAAGTGTGGGCTGCCTATGCTTCACAAGAGATCGATAAGCATATTCAGCTTGTTCGGGAGGATACTTCCGCTCTGCCTTTCGTGCGAGACGCATTCGAGGCTCATCTGTCCCGGCTGCCCTCCACTCGGAATGGGCTTGGGATCATTGAGCAAACAACACTGGAGATGGTCGCAAGCGGGGTAAACACCCCCTATGAGTTATTCAGTCGAGTAGGGGATCAGTTGAATGTACTGGGCATGGGTGATTTGGAGTATTGGTACCGTCTTTCCAAAATGTCGGAAGAGCCGCATCCATTGCTGCATGTTCAAGGGTTAGTGGCATTTCCTGATTTCAAGCAGTCCGAGCCCTTATTCCGTGAATCTGTCATTACTATAACAGAGTTAGGACGTGATGTTCTGGCGGGAGAGGTCGACTGGGCCACGTTGAAGGGAGTAGATGAATGGCTGGGAGGCTTCCGTCAGCAAGGGCAGACAGTAGCTTGGCGTTGGGATGCTACGAATAAGAAGGTCATTCGGAAAGCTCAGCATCGGCATTAATATGTCTTTGCTCTTAAATATGGTATCATTAGTAAAAATTGATAGACAAGATGTTTCGTGAGTTAAGAGATGAGGGTATTTAAATGCTTTGGATGAAAAATTTAAAGATTAACAGCAAGCTGATGGTGATGGTATTAATTCCCATGATAGGCTTGCTGTATTTTTCAATTACAGCAGTTGTCGCCAAAGTAAACGATCGAACAGAGTTAGGTCAATTGTTAAGCAAGACCAGGCTTGTAGTCAAAGCCTTGGATGTGATTCATGATCTGCAAAAGGAACAAGGAATTGTAGCCAGCTATTATGCCAGGCAAACAGAAGTTTCATGGAATAGTATGCTGGATCAACGCAAAGACTCGAACCACAGCATGGAGATCCTCAAGCAATACATACAGACCTTTTCGCAAAAAGAGCTCGATAAAGGCTTTGGAAATAACTTGGCGCTTGCCATAGGGATGTTAGATAAGCTCAATTCAGAGCGGGATTTAATAGACAAGCAAATACTCAATGAGAAGATCCTTACGTACTATGATGATACGTTCGGATCTTTTTTTAATTGGATGGACCAAATGAAATTAGTGAGCTCTAACATAGAAATTACTAGTATGCTATCCGCCTTTCAAAGTTTTTCTAAAAGCAAATCTGCGCTGAGTCAAGAAAGAATCCTCCTCATCCATACTTTTAAGGAGGCTCAGTTTCAGGCGAGTGATACTTATAACTTAGGTTTATTGGAACAAGAGCGGCAGCTTCATCTCAACAGCTTTACATCGAATGCAATGCCGGACTGGCTAAGTCTATATAAGTCGACTGTTAAAGGGCAGGTCATGGATGAGGTAAGCCGTATACGACACATTGTATTGGATGGGGCAGCTGACAAGAAACCAGACGTGGACCCGTTATACTGGCACCATCAGTCGACGGATGAAATTGATTTGATGAAGCAAGCGGAACATCAATATGCAGCCAGTATAATAGACCAAATGGAGCAAAGCAGGGGGGCAGCTTTAAGCTGGATCTTTTTTATTACCCTGTTTAATCT
This sequence comes from Paenibacillus sp., assembly GCA_029239545.1. Lineage (GTDB taxonomy): Bacteria > Bacillota > Bacilli > Paenibacillales > NBRC-103111 > Paenibacillus_AA. The sequence continues at coordinate 1,107 of JARBUQ010000222.1, read as the reverse complement.
TCTAATTATTCTGATATTCGTTTTTCTGCTCATCCAAGTATGGTTTACTTTCCAGGAAATGATGGCCGAAAAGGAAAAACAATATTGGTTGAAAACAGAGTTTGCACGATTAACAGAGCTTTCCTTGGGTATGACTGACCTGCAGAAGCTGGTGACAATGCTGATTTCTGAAATATCCAAGCTGATCGAAGTCGGACAAGGTGTATTTTATGTGAAAGAGACTGGGAAAAACTCGGAGCATACAGGTGATTTCGTATTGCTTGGCAGCTATGCCTGTACAGAGAGGGGAAATATTGCCCATCGGTTTCGCTTGGGGGAAGGGTTGATTGGACAATGTGCATTGGAGAAGAAGGCGATTTTGTTGACACAGGTACCTGAGGATTATATTCAAATCAGCTCAGGGCTTGGCAAAGGCATACCGCTTACCATTCTCGTCATTCCTATCATGTTCGAGGAAGAGGTTGTGGCGGTCATTGAACTGGCTTCCTTCAAAGCGTTTACGCCAGCACAGCAAAATTTGCTCGAGTTATTATCCACACCCTTAGGCGTTATTATTAATAGCGCTGCAAGTCGTCAGCGTACGGAAGAATCTCTATTGGAAGCCCAGCTTCTGGCTGAAAAAGCGCTCTTATTAGCCGAGGAGGCCCAGATTCAGCAGGAGGAGTTAAGAGCATCGAATGCAGAGCTGGAAGAGCAAACCCAGATGCTGAAACGATCCGAAGAGAAGCTCAAGCTGCAAAGTGAGATGATTCAATTGTCCAGGGACGATCTTGAGGTGAAGGCTAATGAATTGGAGTTGGCAAGCAATTACAAGTCGGAATTTCTGGCGAATATGTCTCATGAGTTAAGGACGCCGCTCAATAGTCTGTTGATACTGGCGAAGCTTCTGGCTAATAACGTGGAAGGGAATTTGACGGGAGATCAAATTGAATCTGCCCAAATCATCTATAGCGGCGGTTTGAATTTGTTAACACTAATCAATGATATTCTGGATTTATCCAAGGTAGAAGCTGGTAAACTGAATGTCACTCCTGGCGAAGTAAGGCTTGAAACGATTGTCCACAACCTCAAATATCAATTCAATGTTATAGCGCAGGATAAAGGGCT
>JARBUQ010000221.1 GCA_029239545.1 Paenibacillus sp. | reverse complement strand
TGTTCCATCGTTACATTCATTTCGCGGGCAATTTCAGTCGTTTCCCCGGATATCCGGTGGATGTCATCTGTTCCTTGCATGCTGCTTGCGGTCGAGCCCTTCACCTCGGTGACGATCGATTGTATTTTCTCGACGAATCGGTTCATCGCCTGGGACAGCTGTCCGATCTCATCCTTCGATCCGACCGGCAAACGCTGGGTAAGATCACCTTCGCCTTGAGCGAGCCCATTCATGGAGCTCTTCAGATCATCCAGACGCCTGAATTGACGGTTAACAATAAGGAAGAGTGTCGCACCGCTTATGAGCAACGCGAGCAGCACAGATACGACAGTGGTCCATAAAATTCGATTCAGCACTTCCGTAGATATCGCCAGCACCAGCGTTTGTCCATTGGTTAGAGGGGCAGCGTAATACAGCACTTTATGTCCAAGATAGGTAGAGGCAGCGACCTGATGATTGCCCGACTGCAGAGTCTCCTGCACCAGTGTGCCCAATGAGCCTTCAGCTTCCTTCACAGCATCATCGCTTGAGAAAGCAAGCTTGCGATCAGCCTGAACAATGCCAGTGAACAGGACCTCGTCACCGACCCGCTCCTTCAATTGCTGAATAATCGGCTTGGGCCCGATCCGATTCTCAAGCTCGGTCAGCTTGGCGCCATCGCGTCCGACTTGCACGATGCGGGGCAGAGTCCAGCCTCCTACACCTACGTATTTGTATACTTTAGGATCTATAGTTCGGGGTTGGGCTGGCTGGGTGACAGCTTCCTTTTTCCTGGAGATCAAATCCATGAATTCATAAGCCTGCTGCTTGGGATCAACCGAGAAATTGAATTTAACATCAGGGCCTGCATTTGTAAGCACGGTTTCCCCTGCTGCATCGGTTATCCAGATATCATCAATTTGGCCCTTCTTGGAAACAGCCGTTACTTGATCAAAAGTTAAACCTTTTTCCATCAATAAAGATAGCAGCACAGCCTGACTGACCATCTCCTTCTCCATCACTTCCTCGGCAGTCTTACGCGCATATAAGGCGTTTTCGATGCCGATTTTGGTTACTTCGAGTGTTGCGAATCCTTTGCTCTTCATGCTCTCTGCAGTTTGCCCGTATATGAACCAGGCCATGGATACTGTGACCAGACTAATAACGATCAATACTGGCACAATGATTTTATACTTAAGCGATTGAAAACCCGTCACCTTTATGTTCCTCCCAGTTGGTATTTAATGGATGTAAAACTACCAGACACAAAATTATATCATGATTCTTTGTACCTATAAACCAATTGTTGCACATGAACCTATCATCTTCGCTCCTGACCAGCCCTTACTGCTGCCTTTACACAACCTTAACTTCAACATGACTTAGCCTTAATACTAGAGTGCTATATTGATGCAGATAGAATGAGGACCGAAAAGGGAGGCATCATAAAGTGTTCAAACTCAAACCATTGGCGGCAGTGTTGGCAGTAACAGTGGCAGTATCCATGCTCGGCGGTGCATCGGCAGCATATGGCGGTGCTTACAACGCTCCTGCAGGAAGCGGAGAGCTATCTCTCAAGCAGATCGCAAGATACAACTCGGCTAAAGAAGCAATAGGTAAAAATGGGGTAGAGATCGTATCCTACGACGCGGTCAGTCAAAAAGCGTTCACAGTAAACGGAGACAAGCGTTCGATGGATATTATCGATTTCTCGCAGCTGCAGGCTGGGTCGACCTCTATTACGAACATTGTGTACGGTGCGGATAACAACAATCTGATCAAAAGAATTTTGATCCAAAGCCTGGGCGAGCCAGCCTTCGACGATGTAACGAGTATTGCGGTTCATCCTGATCTGGATCTGGTTGCCGTCGCTGTATTAGCGGTGAAGCCGAATGTGGGGCATATCGCTTTTTTCAATAAGAACGGAGATTACTTGAAAAAGGTAACAGCAGGGTTTCACCCGGATATGCTGACCTTCACTCCAGATGGAACGAAGCTGCTCGTTGCGAACGAAGGGGAACCTACGGATGGAACATATGCGGATGATCCTAAAGGGTCTGTATCCATTATCAGCTTGGCTGGCGGAATCGACAATCTGACGGATGCTAATGTATCAGACGTAACCTTCGACAATTTGACACTGGCTGATATCGATGCCAATGTGCGTATATTCCCTTCTCAGGGCGGCGTTTACCACAAGCGTTCGGAATTTCCGAATGGCAACAACTGGTCAGTAGATTTTGAGCCGGAGTACATTACAGTCGACCCTTCCGGGACATATGCATACGTGGGGCTGCAGGAGAACAATGCGATTGCGAAGCTGGACATCGTCAACCAGAAGTTTCTGCATGTTTATGGCTTGGGTTATAAAGATCACTCATTGCCGGGGAATGAAATTGATATTTCCGATAAGGATGGCATTGCGATCAAAAACTATCCGCTTCTAGGCGCTTACATGCCAGATGGCATTACGATGTATCAGGCAGGCGGTAAAACGTACCTCGTAACAGCCAACGAAGGGGATTCCCGCGAGTATACGGATAATGCAGCTGAATATACGGAAGAAACAAAGCTTGGCAAGCTTAAACCGAAGCTGCAGCTGAATCCGAGCAAATATGGAAACGCGAATCAGTCGACCTTGGATCATTTTCTGAGCCAATTTACGGATGATAAAGGAATAGGCGCCCTGAAGCTGTCGACTTCTGTATACGACGCTGTGTATGGGGAAACCGGAAGTGCCGTGCACGATGCCCTCTATACATTTGGTGCTAGATCATTCTCGATCTGGGATGCGGACAACATTCAGGCAGGCCCGGTGTTTGACAGTGGAAGTGATTTTGAGCGTATTACGGCTGAGCAAATTCCTGACTTTTTTAACCTGGATAATGAAGGAAATGCGAAGGACAAACGCAGCACAAGCAAAGGACCTGAACCGGAAGATGTGAAGCTTGGAGATATTAACGGGAAAAAATATGCGTTTGTAGGCTTGGAGCGAGTTGGCGGGATTATGGTTTATGAAGTGACCAATCCGCAAGCCCCGCATTTTGTTACTTATGTTAATGACCGCAGCTTCGCTCAACTGGATACTTCAACCGACATTGGACCAGAGGGGATGAACTTCATTCCGGCGGCGAACAGTCCGACTGGCAAGCCACTTCTTATGGTAGCGCACGAAACATCGGGCACTTTGCTGGTTTATGAAATTACGACGGCTCTGGGTCAATACCAAGTAAATGCCAAGATGGACAGCGTGTATACAATTAACACCAAACCGAATGGTATACAGACTATGACCGTAAATGCCAATGTTACAGGCTGGACTAATTTCTCGGCTACCGTTGCTGCAGTGAAGGTGCATGCCGGGGAGGAGACTGTTGTGTTCAAGCAGCTGCGAAGCGGTGCGCAAGTAGGACTTGCCGCAGTCAGAAAAGATTGGGACAGCGGGGACAATGCGGCAGCAGCTTCTTTTAACGTGCAAGCTGGGGATGTAGTAGAGGTATATATCGTAGATAACCTGACGAATGATCCAACTGTACAGCCGATCGTGCTGCAGTAAGGGACGGGAGCGAGCATATGAAACGAATAGCAATTACGATTCTCGCTGCATTCCTTCTGGTAGGGGCTTCCGGGCCGGCTGTATTCGCCGGTTCGGTAACCTCTGAAGTAAGTGCGGCAAGCGTTCGAGTAGGGGATATGGTAACAGTAAACGGAACGTTCGATCCGCTGGTATGGGTGACCATACGTGTGATCGACAGCAAACAAAGCATAGTAGTGTTCGATGCTGTAAAGTCTGATGCTGCGGGTGCTTACAGCTTTACCTTTCAGGTTCCGGCAACAGCGGCCAATGGTTCATTAATGGTGTTAACGGGTTCCGGAAGCCAAGTTGCATCCAAGACGATAGCTTTGCCTTTGCAAGAGACTGGTGGAGGGGGAGGCAGCACTGTCATTGGTGGCGATAACAATGGAACCCTTCCTCCGGCTACTGTGAACGGCGGGGATGTTCAGGTTAAGTCTGAAGTAAAGACTGGAGCTGACGGAATTACCGTAGCGACAGCTATAGTGGATGACGAGGCCATTGCCAAAGCCTTGGCCGCCTCTCCTGCGAAAGTTACCATTACGGTCTCTGCTCCTGCAACGGCAGATCGGATTGCTGTGCAAGTAAGTCCGGAATCGATCCGGCTGGCTCTTGTTAATGAAGCAACGCTTGAGATTGTTACGGATTTGGGCACGTATGCGCTGCCAATTGGAGTACTGGATATGGTCGCTTTGACCCGCGACCTTGGGACAACAGCGGATAAGGTGAAGTTGATCATCTCCTTGAATAAAGCAACTGCAGCTCAAACGGGTCAGGTAAAAGGTGCAGCCACCCAGCTTGGAGCCAGCTTGCTGTCTGATTTGATAGATTTCCAAGTGTTGGTAGAGTTCGATGGTTCAGTAGTTGAGGTTCGTTCATTCGGTACGACCTATGTAGATCGTACAATTCCTCTGGGCTCCAACGATATTGACGCAGACAAGACAACTGGAGTTATTCTGTCTTCGAACGGGGAGCTGAGATTCGTTCCTTCGATCTTCACGAAGAATGATCAGGGATCTTGGACTGCAACGCTGAAAAGGAATAGCAACAGCTTATACACTGTAGCGAGCATGGAGAAGTCTTTCACAGATCTGACCAGCCATTGGTCCAGAGAGGCTGTGGAGAAGCTGGCCTCCAAGCTGATCGTGCAAGGTGTGAGTGCAGCTCAGTTCGCGCCGGAAGATACCGTGACACGAGCACAGTTCACCACCCTGCTCGTGCGGGCGCTTGGACTGGATGATGCCGAAGCGAGGGCATTCACAGACATTCCTTCCGGAGAGTGGTATAGCGGAACGGTTGCTGCTGCTTATGAAGCCAAGCTTGTCAGCGGCTACGAGGATGGCAGCTTCCGTCCGGGCAAGCCGATCACAAGACAGGAGCTTGCAGTGCTGTTAAGCAACGCACTCACAGCTGTTGGGAAGAGTATAACGATTGCGAATGCGGATCAAATGTTGGCTGGATTCGCGGATCGAGCCGATATCGCGGAATGGGCGAAATCAGCAACAGCCCAGTTGGTATCAGCTGGGATCACCGATGGCAAAGCCGAGGGGTTGTATGAACCGCTAAGCCTCGCCACTCGAGCAGAGGCAGCCGTTATGATCGAGCGTCTGCTGAAGAAGGCACAGTTTATTAACTGAATCATGATTGCGTGAGAAACCGTTCGGGACTATGCGTGAGTCCTTGGACGGTTTTTTGGTGTGAGTTCGCTACCTTATTTGCCTCATCACCTACTGTAGCATAGGTTATTCCATCACTTCTAACCTGACTTGTAACAGAGAATGAAACAATTAGTGAGGCAAGGTAAACTAAATGTATAGGCAACACGTGGAGCGAGCCGGTTAGTAAGCCAAACAAAACAAATAGCATAGCTGGCTTCCGATTTAGTTTAGATCGCCTTACTAATAGCTGTCGGATGCGATTTTCCCATAGGAATTAGTTGGAAATGCTTTGTTAGTTATTACTTTGGTATATTAATCTCGTAAGGAGCACAGAAATCGCAGCAGTAGAAGAGGGACATCCAGCCGAGGAGCTGTGAGGAAGCATCGCGAGCATAAGTTGGAAAGTGCCTTCAACACGCTCCGACATAATCCCGTAATATGGAAAATAAGGGATGACATATTTCCTAGGAAATATGCTATTCGACAGCGGTTGTCGCTAGTGAAAATTATGCTGTTTTGCTGTAAGTTTGATCCCGATTACGTCGTTTTGTATGGTATGATGACTCCATTGAAACCAACTTACGAGAGCGGGGACCTATCAATGAGCAGCAAACAAAGAAGCACCTATTTCACACCTGAGAAAGTAAGCGCGGTCAGGCGTAACGTTCAGAACTATGATTGGGGCAAGCAGAAGCTGGTAGAAACACAGGCTCAAGCCGATCTTTACTTGGATTTGGGCTGGGAATGGCTGTGGAATTTGCCGACACCACAGACGATCCCTCGCAGCTATGCCGTGAATCAGAAGCTGGGATGTCCAGTATGCGGTGTAGCTCATCATTCTTATGGTAGATGGCCATGGTTGGCGGATACGTTGGATCAGCCGTGGAAGCTGACCTGCCCTAGCTGTCAGTCGGTTTTTCCTTCTAATGACTTTGCTGCTTATTATGAAAGCGCTAAGGATGAGCATGGTGTTTTTCAGAGAGGGCAGGGCGATCCCAAATATTTGAAAAATGAGCTCTATCCAGAACGAGGCGATAGCTGGGGAGTAGATGACGGCTACGGCTGGATCGATAATAATGGTGAGAACTGGACGTTCATCGCCTTCTACAACCACTGGAAAATATGGATCCGGATGATTGATGCAAGCGGCAATCGCTTTCCAGCTGCGAAGCATCCTTGGGCGCATGGTGGGATGGTAGAAACGGTTATGCTTCATTTACGCGATGCTTATGTGTATACCGGCGAACTCCGCTATGCACAGGCCGGAATCGTATTGCTGGATCGAATCGCAGATTTGTACCCGGAGATGGATACGAGTGTGTATAAATGGGAGGATGGTTTCCTTCATTCTCATGGATCAACAGGCCAGGGAGGCATTGTCGGCAGCATTTGGGAGACTTCCATTGTTCAATCCTTTGTTAGCGCTTACGATGCTTTTTATCCGGCTATGTTGGGCAATTCTGAAGTGCAGCTGTTTCTGGCAGACAAGGCATTGGAATTCAAGTTAGCAAATGCGAAGACTTCGATGGATCTGATTCGCGTGAACATAGAAGATCAAATTTTGCGACAGGTGTATAAGAGCGTACGTACGATCCAAATCAGGGGTAATCACGGGTCGCACCAATGTGCGCTTACTCTTGCGGCAATTGTGCTGGATGAGCCGGGAACTACTGAGGAGTGGCTGGATTTTGTTTTTCAAGATGGGAAGGTTATTCCTCCGGAGGCTGGAGGCTGGTCTAGTACAGGGGGGAACATGCTATATGCTCTAATGAGCTCAGTGGACAGAGATGGCTTCGGTGATGAGGCAGCACCTAGTTATAATAATATATGGGTCACCGCCTATAAGCAGGTAGCCGATATTTTGTTCGGTTATGATCGCTACACGCACGGAGATTTGTATCAGAATGCGAAATTCAGGCAGATGCTGCGGGCTCATGCCGGGCTTATTATGATTGATCGTTATATGCCGCAGATTGGTGACAGTGATTCTGTAGGAAATCCGAGTCTGCTTTATAAGCTGGGTGAGGTAATCGAATTGTTCGAAAAGACAGGGGAGACGGTCTATGCTCAGCTGGCTGTACTGCTCAGCGAGCGTAGTAAGGAGCAGCTGCGAGGCGGGCTTTTCTCACCAGACCCGG
>JARBUQ010000220.1 GCA_029239545.1 Paenibacillus sp. | reverse complement strand
TGTGTTCATAAACCGCCTGGCGGCTGATGACGAATTCAGCAGCTATTTCGCCAAGTGAAAAGTCTTCATGGAAATAATAAGATAGAAACGTTCGCTGCTTATCGGTCAAGAGCTGTCCATAGAAATCAAACAGCATATTAATTCGATTCGTCTTATCTAACAATGGATCTTCACTCATCGGTGTCCACTCCTTCTGTAAAGGGAAAACACTTTACAACACCAACCTAGAATATAATAGCGGAGGATCGATGCATTGTCAAGTAAAATGACTTGTCACAAGTTTCGGAGCTTCAGTTCCCAGACTTCTGACCTGTCACTTGCTCTTATCCTCATCCTCATCCTCGTCCTCTTCACTTTCCGTAATTAATCCCGCGAACAAAGCGTGTACGAATTGATCAGAATCAAAATCCTGCATATCGTCCATCTTCTCTCCCAGACCAACCAGCTTAACCGGAATATCGAGCTCTTGACGAATGGCGATCACGATCCCGCCCTTGGCTGTGCTATCCAGCTTAGTCAGCACAAGACCTGTCACACCTGTCTTTTCCCCGAACAGCTTGGCTTGACTAAGCGCATTTTGTCCGGTTGTAGCATCAATTACGAGCAGGACCTCATGAGGGGCGTCCGGAATTTCCCGTCCTATTACTCTATAGATCTTGTTCAATTCATCCATCAGGTTGGACTTATTCTGTAAGCGTCCAGCAGTATCACATAAGAGAATATCCGCGCCTCTCGTCTTAGCCGCCTTAATCGCATCGAACATTACGGCAGCAGGGTCGGAGCCGGGCTGCTGCTTGATAACATCGACTCCAACACGCTTGCCCCAAACTTCAAGCTGGTCTATAGCCGCTGCACGGAACGTATCACCGGCAGCAAGAAGAACCTGCAAGCCCTCCTGCTTATAACGATGAGCCAGCTTGCCGATTGTCGTTGTTTTGCCGACCCCGTTAACACCTACGAACAAAATCACCGTTGGTCCGCTCTCTGCCCGACGAAGCGACGTATTTTTATCGGATTTAAGCAAGCCTACCAGCTTCTCCGAGAGGATTGGCTGCAGATCAGCAGCCTGCTCAATTTTACGCTTGCGAACCTCCTGCCGCAGCTCCTCGATCAGCTTAACTACCGTATTTACACCTACATCGGAAGCAATCAAAATTTCTTCCAGCTCTTCATAGAATTCCTCATCAATTTTCTTGCGCCGAAGGATGAGATCCTCTACCTTTTCTACAAATGCATTTCTTGTTTTGGTCAAGCCTTCCTTAAATTTTTGCGTAACCGCCTCGGTTTTTGTAGATATGCTGTCGCGCAGCTTTTTGAAAAAACTCATAAGAGCTTGTCCCCCGCCTTAATCTTAGAATAGGTTTGTTTAAACGTTTAAGCAGATTTCGCCTCGTCGTCGTCCAGACGTACGGACACGAGCTTGGATACGCCGCCTTCTTCCATCGTAACCCCGTACAACACGTCAGCTGCTTCCATCGTTCCTTTGCGGTGGGTAACGACGATAAACTGGGTCTCATCTGCGAACTCTCGCAAGTAATCGGCGAATCGGGTTACATTAGCTTCGTCTAGTGCGGCTTCTACTTCATCGAGCACACAGAACGGTACCGGCTTCACTCGCAGAATAGCGAAGAGCAGAGCCATTGCGGTCAATGCCCGCTCTCCTCCGGATAACAGCTGAAGATTCTGCAGCTTCTTCCCGGGCGGCTGGGCTACAATCTCAATACCCGTATCCAGCAGTTGGGACGGCTCGGACAAGATCAGATCGGCTCGGCCTCCACCGAACAGCTTGGCAAAAACGATGACGAATTGCTCCCGTATAGCTTCAAAGGTAACACGGAACCTTTTGGACATTTCTTCGTCCATTTCACGAATGACCTGATACAAGGTTGTTTTGGCTTCAATCAAATCGCGCTTTTGACCAGCAAGGAATTCGTAACGCTCGCTTACTCGCTGAAATTCCTCAATCGCTCCCATATTGACGTCACCCAGTGCTGACATCTGGCGCTTCAGCTCACGTACTTGATTCTGAGTACCGATAATATCCTCAGGTATCGGATATCTTTCCTTAGCCAGCTCATAACTCATCTCATAATCTTCAGCAAGCTTCTTAAGCAAATTCTCCAGCTCTACATCCAACCGGTTCACGCGGATATCTGTCTGTCTGATCTGATCTTCTACCTGCTTCAGTTGTATACGCTGCTCGCGGGTTTTATTCTCTTCAATCTCAAGCTTGTTTTGACGGCTTGCTCGCTCTGCCCGTTTGAATTCATTTTGCTCCGTCGATTTCGTCTTCTTCAATCTTAGCGCATTCAGCAGTTCAATCTGCTGAATGCTTTGCTGCTCATTAGTGTTCCTGTCTTCGTCGATCTGACGAAGCATACGCTCGTTCACACTGAACTCACGCTGCAGTGCTGTCAGATCCTCTTCGTATCTTAGCAGCTGACTATCCAGGGAGTGTTTCTCCTGGGCTGTAGACGCTACATTGACTTTGATCGTAGTCAGCTGTGTTTGCAGCTCTTCTTTGACCGATTCCTTGGCCTTGCGGGCGATCTCGGCATCTCGAATCGCTTGCTGAAGTTTAATCTCCTGGAGCTCTGCTAGCTTGAGCGTACCGACAGACTGCTGCCTCTTTTGACTATAATCGTTCTGCTCAGCCAAGAGAGAGCTGCGATCCTGAGTATACAGGGACACATGATCCTGCGCATTACGCAGCTCGGATTGCATGCTCTCCAGATCAGAGCGCACCTTTTGTTCTTCAATACGCCGCTCTTCCCCTTGCAATCGCAAAGCTTCTAATGTTTTGCCGCCATCTGACAAATCTTTGCGCAGCTGATCATGCTTGTCTCGAAGCTGTCCGAGCTGAGACTCGGACGTCTGGATCTCGCGATCCAGTTCTTCAATCTGACGCTGTCTGCTAAGCAAGCTGGTCGTTTTCTTCTGAAGACTGCCCCCCGTCATCGAACCACCTGGGTTGACGACATCTCCCTCCAAGGTCACGATCCGGTACCTGTACTGGCAGCGGGCGGCAATGCGATTGGCTTCCTCCAACGTCTTGGCAATAATGACATTGCCGAGCAGGCTGGTCATAATATTGCGATATTGGGAGTTGAATCGAATCAAATCGGCGGCAATGCCCACATAACCGTCCAACTTCCCGATACCGGACAGATCATGATCCGGAATGGATCTTCCCCGGATAACATCTAATGGCAGCACGGTAGCGCGTCCAAGCTGCTTTCGCTTCAGGAATGCGATTGCTTCACGGCCTAACGCCTCATTTTCCACAACTATGTTCTGCAGCGCGCCCCCCAGGGCAGTCTCTATCGCAATCTCAACATCAGCAGGTACCTGCAGCAGCTCAGCTACTGCACCATGTATCCCTTTTAAGCCGTCCGGGCGATTTTTGGCTTTTAGGATTTCCCTGACCCCGTGAGCGAAGCCATCATAATCATTCTGCATCTCGCGCATCGTATCCCGACGGGAACTTAACGCCTCAAGCTTCTGTTCCCACTTACGAACCATGCCTTGGAGCTCGGTCAACAGCTCCTGCTTGGTCTTAAGCTCCTGACTAAGCTGAATATAATATTCACGATCTTTGTCCAGTTGAGTAGCGAGCTTACGCCCTTTCTCCTCCAACGTGGAACGTTTTACCGTTAAATCAGCAAGCTGGGTCGTCCATTTGGCCTCATCCTCACCCATCCGCTCCATACGCCTCTCAAGTGATTCCACGTGCTGATCAGCATACCGGATTTCATTGCGATATTGAGCCATCTGGTTCAGTGTATCCAACAGCTCTGCCTTCAACTGCTCCTCCGCCGTACTGCTTACTCCGCCTGCTACACCAAGCAGCCTCTCTTCTTCTTCCTTCAAGGTAGAAGTGAGCCCGGTAAGCTGCAGCTCCAGAGCCGCTATTTTGCTGCGGAATGCATCGCTCTCCGTCTGTTTCTCTGTAATGCGCTGCTTCTGATACGCAACTGTCGATTCAAGCTGACTCCGATTGCGTGTCAAATTTCCACTGCGTTCCTTCAGAACCTCGCCCTGGCCTTCACATTTCTCATAATCTTCGCTTAAACGCAAAATCGTCTCGTGCAGGACGTCAATCTCTTCCTCCAGCTTGCGAATGAACAGACGATCCTGCTCCAGCTGCGCATCATGGAGATTCACGACGGTAGACAGCTCCAACTCTCGTTTCTGGAACTGCGTCAGCTTCCCGCTTTCCTCCGTCCACGTACGGTGAATTGTATCGATTTGATGCACATACATCGACACCTCGCCAGATTTCAGCTGCTCCTTCAGTTTTTTGTACAAAATTGCTTTTTCAGACTGGTCCTTGAGCGGCTCCAGCTGATCCTCCAGCTCAGACACCAAATCATGAATACGCAGCAAATTGTGCTCGGTCTCAGCCATCTTTTTCTCGGCTTCTTTTTTTCTTGATTTATATTTGACGATACCGGATGCTTCCTCAAAAATCCCTCTGCGGTCTTCCGATCTCGTACTAAGAATCTCCTCAATTCGCCCTTGGCCAATAATCGAGTAAGCTTCCTTACCGATTCCGGTATCCATAAAAAGCTCAGTAATATCTCTAAGACGGCATGCCTGTTTGTTAATAAAATATTCGCTGTCACCACTGCGGTGAATACGACGAGTAACCGTAACCTCGTTAAAATCCAAGGACAGCGCTTCATCCGTATTATCCAATGTCAGAGAAACTTCCCCGTAATTAACAGCTTTACGTGAATCACTGCCAGCGAATATGATATCCTCCATTTTACCGCCACGAAGAGATCTTGCGCTCTGCTCGCCCAGTACCCAGCGAATCGCATCAGAAATATTGCTTTTACCGCTGCCGTTAGGTCCAACAACTGCAGTAATTCCTTGAACGAATTCCAATTCTGTTTTATCGGCGAACGACTTAAATCCCGCTAGCTCGAGACGCTTTAAATACATAACGAACCTCCAACCCTCACCGAAGCAAAGTTACTTCTGCCAACCTATGTAATCCTAGCATTCTTCATTATACCATATTGCGGGTAATCGACAATTTGAGAGCAGACAGATCAAGAAAAGAGCAGATCGCGTCTGCTCTTCAGGGTAATCCTCAACGTTTAGCTTATATAGCTAACCTCACAAATTTGCATTAAGAGCAACGAGTGCCTGTGCGGCTGCTTGCTGCTCGGCTTCCTTCTTGGAGCGCCCAGTCCCTTGACCGAGAATAGCACCGTCCATCCGAACCTCCGACAAAAATTGCCGCTCATGGGCCGGGCCCTGCTCGTCGATAATCCGATACTCCAGAGAGCCCATTCCATAGTGCTGGGTGAACTCCTGAAGCTGAGTTTTATAATCCAGAACCTGAAGCTTGGCTTCATCCTGCAATGTTGCAAAAACATGCTTTTGCAAAAACCGATGTACAGCCTCCAGCCCCTGATCCAAATACAAAGCACCGATGAAAGCCTCGAAAACGTCTGCCAGCATAGCGGGTCGAGTTCTTCCACCCGTCAGCTCCTCGCCTTTGCCTAAGTACATATACGCACCGAAGTTCAGGTTCTCGGCGAAGGTCATCAAGGAAGGCTCACACACGATCGACGCGCGCAGCTTGGTTAATTCCCCTTCCGTTCGATGGGGATACATTCGGTACAAATACTCCGATACACTAAGCTCCAAAACGGCATCGCCCAAAAACTCCAAACGTTCATTATCCCCGATACTCATGGATCGCTGCTCATTGACATAGGAGGAATGGGTAAAAGCTTGCTTAAGTATGGAAATTTTGTGAAACTGTATGTCTAACAGGTATTGAAGCTGATGCATTTCATTCAAAGCGATTCACCGCCTAATCTTGTTCCTTCTAGGTTCTGAATTTCGGTGAATCTTTATGCCTCATATTTCTCGAACACGATCGTTGCATTATGACCGCCGAAGCCGAATGAATTCGACATGGCTATCTTAACGTCTGCATCCCTCGGCACGTTAGGTACATAATCCAGATCACATTCAGGATCCTGATTATCCAAGTTAATAGTAGGTGCAATACGTCCATTCACTAATGTTAACCCTGCTATAACCGCTTCAACACCACCGGCAGCCCCTAATAAATGACCTGTCATCGATTTGGTTGAGCTGATCGCCAGCTTGTAGGCATGTTCGCCAAAAGCCGACTTTATAGCCGTAGTCTCCGAGCGGTCACCGATTGGCGTGGACGTTCCATGTGCATTAATGTAATCTACAGCTTCAGGAGCAATCCCCGCATCCTTCAAAGCCTTGACCATACAACGTGCTGCGCCTTGAGGATCAGGATCGGTCATGTGGTAAGCATCTCCACTCATTCCATAACCAATGACCTCTGCATAAATACGGGCGCCGCGTTTCACAGCGTGCTCAAGCTCCTCCAGAACAAGAATACCGGAGCCTTCTCCCATTACGAACCCATCGCGGGCGGTATCGAACGGCCGACTTGCCTTATCAGGCTCTTCATTGCGGGTAGACATCGCCCGGAGCGCACAAAAGCCTGCCATCCCGGTCGGACGAATCGTTGCCTCGGCACCACCGCATATCATTACATCTGCATCCCCGCGTTGGATGAGCTTGTAGGAATCTCCTATGGAGTGAGTCCCTGTAGCACATGCGGTTACCGCAGTACTATTCGGTCCCTTCGCACCTGTCTGCATGGAGATTTGTCCGGATGCCATATTGGCAATCATCATTGGAATAAAGAAAGGACTGACACGCTTAGGTCCCTTCTCCAGCAAAATGTTATGCTGATCCTCCCAAGTGCCTAATCCGCCAATACCGGAGCCAACTGATACACCCGCACGTTCCGGATCCATATCTGTTTCAATCGACAAATTAGCATCTTTCAAGGCAAGCGAGCTTGCGGCTACCGCGAACTGCACGAAACGGTCCATCTTACGTGATTCTTTACGATCTATGAACTGATCGGGATTGAAATCTTTGATCGATGCGGCAATCCGGGTCGGATATTCGCTTACATCAAATGCCTCAACTAAAGAAACTCCGGATTTCCCAGCCATCAAGTTGTTCCAAAACGTCTCAAGATCATGGCCGAGAGAAGTTACTACGCCCATACCCGTTATCACGACTCTGCGTTTCATTTAATTCACCTCTTCGATAGAAAACCTGATTATATGGTTCATCGTACATGCTCTGTACGTAACATTCTCAATATGTTCTATGCTGCGAATAGAAAAGATAATCGTGCCTGACGCACGCGCATAATGGAGTTAAGTCCCGTCTAGGATCAACGGGACTTAACAAAAGTTCTCATTTGATAACGAGAAGCACTTTCTCTGAAAGTGGTCTACGTATGAGACTTTATGTATTCCACTACTTCTCCCACGGAGGTAATTTTCTCGGCATCTTCGTCTGAAATTTCCAAGTCAAACTCATCTTCCAATTCCATT
>JARBUQ010000219.1 GCA_029239545.1 Paenibacillus sp. | reverse complement strand
ACGTTGCGTTCAAATGGGATGCATACAAAAATAATTTGTGGGATGTATTCGCCATATGGAACGGTGGGATTGCCATTTATGGTGCCCTTATCGGGGCGATCATCGGGGCGGTTATCTATTTTCGACGAAAAGGGTATAATTTCTGGAGAATTGCTGATATTTGCGCGCCTTCGCTCATAGTGGGTCAAATGATCGGACGCTGGGGCAATTTCGTCAATCAAGAAGCGCATGGAGGCCCAGTGGAAGAATCCTTCCTTCGGGACACGCTGCATTTGCCCAATTTCATCACTGATCAGATGTACATAGACGGTATTTTTTATCATCCGACATTTCTGTATGAATCCTTATGGAACCTTGTAGGGCTGGGATTATTATTCGTGCTGAGAAGACAGAAATTCATGAGAGCAGGAGAATTGTTCTTCAGTTATTTCATCTGGTATTCCATCGGAAGGTTCTTAATTGAAGGAATCCGTACAGACAGTCTTGCGATTACAGCTCCCGAATGGCTGAGAGCGATTGTTGACGGGTTGTGGCTCCCGATGACGATGGTGTTCGAGCCTGGGAATATGGATTACGGGAATGTTAGAATTTCATCCTTACTGGCCCTGTTAATCATTATTGCGTCGATCGTGCTCATTATTGTACGCAGGCGCAAGGGCTGGTCGGCTGAGAAGTATTCCGATCCGATCCGTTCAACGAAGTCGGTGGAGATGGCGCATACAGGCGAAGGCATTTGACTAGAAGCAAGGGAGAATGGAGCCACATGATTACGACTGTGCTTTTCGACTTGGACGGAACGATAGTGGACACGAATGAGCTGATTATCCATTCATTCCTGCATACTTTAGAGGGCGTATCTGAGAAGGTGTATACAAGGGAAGATATCATTCCCCATATGGGCTATTCTTTGAACGAACAGATCAAGTTCTTTACCGGACTAGAGCAGATCGATGATTTGATTGTGAAATATAGAGCCTTTAATCTCGAAAAACATGATGTGATGGTGAAGGAGTTCCCCCACGTCCATGAGGTGCTTCAGCAGCTGCAGGCCGCGGGAATCAAGATGGGCGTAGTAACGAATAAAATGCAGCTCACTACTCTGATGGGACTCAAGCTGTGTGGTTTGGACAAATTCATGGATACCGTCGTTACCGTACAAGATGTCGCTCAAGGAAAGCCGGATCCCGCTATGGTACTGTTGGCCTTGGAGAGACTCCAGACGTCCGCAGAGCAAGCTCTGATGGTGGGTGACAGTCAGTATGACATTGTGGCGGCTCGCGCTGCTGGAGTACCGTCTGTTGCTGTGGCGTGGTCCATGAAGGGTGAAGATCATCTGCGTAAGTTCGATCCGACATATGTGATTCAGGATATGCATGAGCTAATCGAGATTGTGGGGATAAAGAGGTAGAGAGTGTGAGACAAACCGAACGATTTCCAGTAGAAGGCCCGAACGCATTATGGCAAATGTATAACACCGTAAGCAAATTCAAGGCCGTGCGGAACTTTGTGTTCATTCAGCTTGCGCGCTACTGCCCCTCGCTACCGCTCAAAAACTGGATTTATCGACGTATTCTGGGTGTGAAGGTCGGGGAACAGACGGCTTTTGCGCTAATGGTTATGGTGGACGTGTTCTTCCCAGAGAAAATTCATGTAGGAAAGAATACGATTATTGGTTACAACTCTACCCTGTTAACCCATGAATATTTAATAAAGGAATACCGGTTAGGCGAAATTCACATCGGTTCTAATGTTATGATAGGGGCTAATGTAACGATTCTGCCGGGAGTAACGATTGGCGATCATGCTGTAGTTGGCGCAGGCTCCGTTGTACATAAGGATGTAGAGGCGGGCAGCTTTGTAACTGGCAATCCGCTAAGAGTCATTCGATCTCCCGGGGACGTACGGACAGAGCCGCGGGAAGAATAAACAGCGCTAATGTGTTGAAAGATATAGCATTATACAGGCTCTCTTCTTCTCAGTAGCAATGGGAGGAAGGGAGCTGTTTATATATTGACGCAGATAGACCGTGCATGGTAAACTAACCAATATCTTTACTTTGGTAATATGGTAGCACATTAGCGTGATGAAGCGATTTGTGATATAGATAAGTTAAACGAGAGAGAACATTACGGACATCGATTAAAAATGAAGCGACGGATGAAGAGGTGGATTCAGTGTCAAAGCCTAAAGTGTTCGAGAAACCGACCGGGGTCAAGGATTACTTGCCTGAAGCAGTATCCAAGTTAAGAAAAATTGAGGCGGGTGTGCTCGACTGCATGCAGCGATGGGGCTATCGCCAGATTATCACTCCTGCATTGGAGTATTATGACACGGTAGGGGCGGCAAGCTCTACATCGGATAAGAAGCTGTTCAAGCTGCTGGACAAGAGGGGCACTACGGTTGTGCTCAGATCGGATATGACGGGTCCAATTGCCCGTGTTGCAGCTTCCTTGCTTAAGGATCATCCATTGCCTCTGAGGCTTTCCTATCATTCGAATGTTTTTCGTGCATTCGAGGATGAGGCTGGGAGAGAGGCGGAGTTCTTTCAAACTGGCGTGGAACTGATCGGAGATGCGTCAGCTGAAGCAGATGCCGAAGTTGTGGCGCTGGCTATCGCAAGCTTGAAGGCTGCCGGTGTCCGACAATTCAAGATTGCACTGGGACATGTAGGCTTCCTGAATGGTTTGTTCCAGGAAACACTTCGCGATCAGATCGAGCATCAGGACGCGCTGAAGGATCGCCTGCTGCAGCGGGATCATGTTGGCTATAGAGCGCTCCTGCGCCAGTTGAGTTTGCCTGAATCCGTACGCGGAGAATTGGAAGGCATATTGCGGCTGCGCGGCGGTCAGGAAATCTGTGAGCAAGCTCGACAATTGACACAGGAGCGGACAGCCAGAGATGCTATTGAGCATTTATGCGAAGTATGGGACGTGCTGAAGGCTTATGGAGTAAGCGAGAACGTCTTGATTGATCTGACGATGATAGGCGACTTCTCCTATTACACCGGAATGACCTTCGAGGGATATTCCTCCGATCTTGGTTTTCCGGTATGCAACGGCGGGCGATATGATAATCTGCTCAAGCAGTTCAATCGGCCGGCGCCAGCTACAGGATTCGCGCTTAAGACGAACCGAATTATGGAAGTCATCGGCAACGAGAAGCTGAAGGAGCCTGACCGCATTCTGATTCGATATGCTCCAACGCAGCTTCAAGCAGCACTGGATTATGCAACCAAGCTGCGTTCAGGAGAAGGTGTAATGGTTGAGACGATGAGAATCCAAGTGGAGCAGCAGTTGGAGCTTCAGTTAGAGGATCAGGATAACGTTGGGGCTGGATCATCTGATAAAATTGTTAAGGATGCAGACAGCAAGTATACGTACCGGGGTATCCGGTATGATGACATTATTGATTTCATGTAGACAGGAAGGGGGCACGCTCCATGAGCGATATATTGAAAGTAGCGATCCCCAAGGGACGGATCGTCAAGCATATAAGCAAGCTGTTCCAACAGGCAGGCATTCCGCTTCCTGAGGATCTGGAGGATACTCGTAAATTCATCATTCCTGCACATGAGGTTGGGATGGAGTTTATTATAGCCAAACCCGCAGATGTGCCGACCTATGTGGAGTATGGGGTTGCCGATCTGGGAGTAGTCGGCAAAGACGTTCTGATGGAAGAGAATCGCAATGTGTACGAGCTGCTCGATCTGGGGATCGCACGCTGTCGGTTCTCAGTCATCGGGATGCCGGATTGGCAGCCTGTCTTAAATCCGCGTGTCGCAAGCAAGTTTCCTAATGTGGCTTCGCAATATTTTCGCGAGAAGGGTCAGCAGGTGGAGATTATTAAGCTGAACGGCAACGTAGAGCTCGCTCCGCTTATCCGCTTAGCTGACAGAATTGTAGACCTGGTGGAAACCGGGAATACGATCAGGGAGAACGGGCTGGTCGAGATGGAGAAAATCGCGGATATTACAAGCCGATTGATCGCCAATCGTGTTAGCTACCGAATGAAGAACGACGCGATTCAGCTTCTGTGTGACCGTCTGCAGCCGGTGCTTCCGGTTATTCCAGTGAATTAGGTGTATCAATTTATAGAATGGAGGGAATCGGTATGCGTATGATGCCAGCCAAGGAATTCGCCTTGGAGCGGGTTGTGGATTACGGCACCCCGGAGCAGAATGAAGCGGTGCGCTCGATCCTGGCGCAAGTGCAAGCCGAGGGCGATGCGGCCGTTGCGCGCTTGAGTGAGCAGTTCGATCGCATACGCGTCGAGCCTGAACAGCTCCGCGTCACCGAAGCGGAGCTGCAGGAGGCTTACAGCCGCGTAGACGATGCGTTCGTCGCGGCATTAAGGCAGGCGGCGGATAATATACGCCGCTTCCACGAGAAGCAGATGCGCACCTCGTGGATGGATCTGCAGCCGGACGGCAGCTTGCTCGGGCAGATTATTCGCCCGCTTGCGCGTGTCGGCTTGTATGTGCCCGGCGGCAAAGCGGCTTATCCGTCGTCGGTGCTAATGAATGCGATCCCCGCGCAAGTGGCCGGGGTTCCGGAGATTGTGTTGGTGACGCCGCCTTCCACAGGCGGTCAGGCGGGGATCGACCCGTACATTCTCGTTGCCGCCGCTGAGGCTGGCATACGGGAGATGTACCGGGTCGGAGGGGCGCAAGCCGTGGGCGCACTCGCCTACGGCACGGCAACGATTGCGCCGGTCGACAAAATTGTCGGACCGGGCAACATCTACGTCGCGCTGGCGAAGCGCGCGGTCTACGGCGTCGTCGCGATCGACTCGATCGCCGGGCCGAGTGAGATCGTCGTGCTCGCCGACGATACGGCCGATGCGGCGTACATCGCCGCCGACTTGCTGTCGCAAGCGGAGCATGACGAGATGGCCTCAGCCATCTGCGTCACGACCTCGCTTGCGCTCGCACAAGCGGTGAGCGCCGAGGTAGCTCGGCAGCTCGCAGAGCTGCCGCGGCGCGATATCGCCGCCGCGTCCATCCGCGACCGCGGCGTAATCCTGCTCGCGGACAGCTTGGACGAGGCGATCGCCACGGTGAACCGGCTGGCGCCGGAGCACCTCGAGCTGCTCGTCGCAGAGCCGTTCGGCCTGCTGGGCCGCATCGAGAACGCAGGCGCCATCTTCCTAGGCCCCTACAGCTCAGAGCCTGTCGGCGATTACTTCGCCGGTCCGAACCATGTGCTGCCCACGAATGGGACAGCACGCTTCTCATCGCCGCTTAACGTGGATGATTTCCTTAAGAAATCCAGTGTCATTTCTTACAGCAAAGAAGCATTGCTGGCCAACGGTGAAGCTATTATGACGTTAGCCAAGCACGAAGGGCTGGACGCTCATGCCAGAGCGATCCAAATTCGTCTCGAGAAGGAAGGGAAGCAAGCATGACTACCGAAGCAAACCGCTCACGTACAGCGGGAATTGATCGTCGGACCAATGAAACGAATATTAAACTGAACTTCAACGTAGATGGAACGGGTGTGTCCGAGATCGTGACAGACGTCCCTTTTCTCAACCATATGTTAGACCTGTTCACCCAACATGGACAGTTTGATCTTAAAGTAGAAGCAGAAGGCGATATTGATATCGATGATCACCATACCACGGAGGATATCGGGATATGTCTCGGGCATGCGCTTAAGGAAGCATTGGGTGACAAGCGCGGAATCAAACGGTATGCGAACGTATTCGTTCCCATGGATGAAGCACTCGCTCAAGTGGCAATCGACATTAGCAACCGTCCTCACTTCGAATTCCGCGGAGAATTTCCATCGGACCAGGTAGGCAGTTTTACCACAGAGCTGGTTCATGAGTTCCTATGGAAGTTCGCTCTGGAATCGAGAATTACTCTGCATGTCATCGTGCATTATGGACGCAATACCCATCATATGGTGGAAGCGGTCTTCAAGGCACTGGGCCGCGCATTGGATGAAGCAACGTCAATCGACCCTCGTGTAACGGGCGTGCCGTCCACGAAAGGAGTGCTCTAGCGTGATCGCTATTATCGATTACGGAATGGGCAACTTGCATAGCGTTAGTAAAGCGGTGGAGCGTCTTGGAGTGGATTATGTCGTAACATCCGATGAAGGCGAGCTGATGCAGGCTGACGGAGCTATACTGCCGGGAGTAGGCGCTTTTGGCGATGCGATGCATAACCTGCACGAGACCGGTCTTGGGGAGGCTGTCCGTTACTATGCGCAGTCCGGCAAACCGCTTCTGGGGATATGTCTGGGGATGCAGCTGCTATTCTCACATAGTGATGAGCATGGGTATCACAAGGGACTGGATCTGCTTCCAGGAAGTGTGGAGCGTTTCCAAGGCGATTATAAGGTTCCGCATATGGGATGGAATCGTCTGCACTTTCGCGGGCAGCACCCTTTGTTTAACGGATTAGAAGAAGGGCATGTTTATTTTGTACATTCCTACCATGTGAAGCCGGAACTGGAATCCGATCTTCTCGCTTATACGGATTATCATCAGCCTGTGTCCGCGATCGTTGGGCGTGGTCAAGTATACGGCATGCAGTTCCATCCAGAGAAAAGCGGTCCGCTGGGGATGCAGCTTCTAGACAACTATTTACAGCTCGTTCAGAAACGGATTCGGGTATAAGTCAAAGAGAGCTCCGATATAGCGATATATTCGCACATATGGGAGGGATCGTGCTTAAGCCTCGGATCTGCATGGTCAGGAGAGGGATGGGTATGTTAGCAAAACGAATTATTCCTTGTTTGGACGTTAAGGATGGTCGAGTGGTCAAAGGGGTTAACTTCGTGAATCTTCGTGATGCGGGGGATCCTGTCGAGCTGGCCGCCGTCTACGATCGTGAAGGTGCGGATGAGCTGGTGTTCTTGGATATCTCCGCTTCGGTTGAAGGACGCGCTACTATGATAGAAGTTGTCAAGAAGACGGCAGGGGAGATTACGATCCCCTTTACTGTCGGTGGCGGAATATCGAGTGTAGATGATATGAAGAGATTGCTTCGTGCCGGAGCAGACAAGATCGGGATCAACACAGCTGCTGTGAAGAACCCGCGTCTGGTCGCAGATGGAGCTTCGAAGTTCGGTTCCCAGTGCATCGTAGTGGCCATCGACGCGAAGTATAACGAGGCATGGGGCGAATGGGAAGTGTACACTCACGGAGGCCGCAATGCCACGGGCATGAAGGCGCTCGAGTGGGTGAGTGAAATCGAACGCCTGGGAGCAGGAGAGATCTTGCTCACCAGTATGGATGCGGATGGAACCAAGGATGGATTCGATCTGAAGCTGACACGAGCTGTGTCGGAGCGGGTTCATATTCCTGTTATCGCCTCTGGCGGTGCGGGCAAGGAAGCCGACTTTTACGATGTGTTTACCGAAGGCAAGGCAGACGCAGGTCTTGCCGCTACTATTTTTCACTATAAAGAATT
>JARBUQ010000218.1 GCA_029239545.1 Paenibacillus sp. | reverse complement strand
AAGATTGGTAGAAATGACGCAATACCTGCTATTTCGCCCCCACTCCCTTATCCCTGTAACCACTTTCGCTGAACGATACGGCTCAGCCAAATCATCGATCAGTGAGGATCTTGCTATTATCAAGGAAGTTTTTGAAGAAGAAGGACTTGGAGATCTACATACACTGGCTGGCGCTGCAGGTGGAGTGAAATTCACTCCCAAAGTCCCCAAGGCTGCTTCCATGCACATTCTCGAAGAGATTCGCCAAGTTCTGGAACAGCCGGACCGTCTGCTGCCAGGCGGTTATTTGTATATGAGCGACATCCTAGGCAAGCCGAACCTGATCAACGAGGTCGGAAAGCTGTTTGCAACCGCCTTTGCTGACAAAGAACTGGATGTAGTAATGACGGTAGAAACCAAGGGGATTCCGCTGGCTTATGCTACCGCTTCCTTCCTTAATTTGCCTGTCGTTATTGTGCGCAGGGATAACCGGGTAACAGAAGGCTCCACGGTCAGCATTAATTACGTGTCCGGGTCTACCAAGCGGATTCAGACGATGACTTTAGGACGCCGAGCGCTCAAAGAGCAGTCTAAAGTACTAATTATTGACGATTTCATGCGTGCAGGCGGTACGATTCAGGGCATGATTGACTTGCTGCGCGAATTTAAAGCAACGGTACAAGGGGTAGGTGTCCTGATTGAATCCGTTGAAGTGGACGAGCATTTAATAGAGGATTACATCTCCGTTGCCAAGCTAACGGCCGCAGACCCTAAGACGAAGCAGATTTCAGTAATACCCGGTAATTATTTTGATTGAGAGAGGAATAATCCAATGACACAATCATCGATTCAAACTATACGCACAGACGCAGCGCCTGCAGCAATCGGACCTTATTCACAAGCGATCGCATTCGGCGGTCTTATTTTTACATCCGGTCAGATTCCATTGAATACAGAAGGTCAGCTTGTAGATGGTGGAATTGCTGAACAAACCCACCAAGTGTTCCGCAACTTATTTGCCGTGCTCGAAGGAGCCGGAGCCTCTTTCCAGGATGTGTTAAAAGCTACTGTATTTCTTAAGGATATGAGCCAGTTCGGAGTGGTAAATGAGATCTATGCATCCTACTTCGGAGAGCACAAACCAGCTCGTTCAACCGTTGAAGTAGCAAGGCTTCCCAAAGATGTTCTTGTCGAAATAGAACTGATTGCCGCGAAAAATGTCGAAATAGTCCAAAAATAAAAAAAAGTTTATAAAATCAGCTTTATACCGGAAAAATTTAGAAGGAATTCGTATTGCAATGTGGAAGTATAAACCAAGTCTTGCATAAGGTAAAGGTGGTGAACACATTGCAAATTACTGATGTACGACTTCGCCGGGTTAACTCTGAGGGCAGAATGAAAGCGATTGCTTCCATTACCATTGACAATGAATTCGTGGTGCATGACATCCGAGTCATTGACGGTAATAATGGCATGTTCGTCGCGATGCCCAGTAAGCGGACACCTGACGGAGAATTCCGGGATATAGCTCATCCTATCTCTTCTACTACACGCGAGAAAATTCAAGCTGCTGTACTGGCTGAATATGAGAAAGTTTCTAGCGAAGAAGAAATGATTGAAGAAGGAGCATAATTTTCTTGCATTTTAGAGAGCCATCTGGCTCTCTTTTCTTTTTGCTCGAATTGGGATATATTCAAAAGTGACCGCCGACATGCCGGTACAGCTTGTATCGTTAAATGTAGGATGAATCGTATAGTCGCTCTGTTGGGAGAGACGACTCATGTGGAGGAGATTGGACGTTGCGTATATTAGGCATTATTCTAGCTGCAGGACAAGGGAAACGAATGAAATCCAAATTATATAAAGTGATGCATCCCGTTTGCGGCAAACCATTGGTAGGGCATGTTCTGGATGTTCTGGATGACGTGAAGGCTGATCGCAAGATCGTAATAGTAGGACATGGGGCTGAGACCGTAAAGGCCTATTTGGGCGATCGTGCAGAGTATGCGCTGCAAGCTCAGCAATTGGGAACAGGACACGCCGCTCAGCAGGCAGAACAACTGCTGGAGGGAGAAGAGGGCATCGCTATTATAACAACGGGTGATACGCCGCTGATTACCTCTGAGTCTCTGTCTGAGATGATTCGCATGCACGTTGAGAACTCAGCAAGCGCAACAATCCTGACAGCCCAGTTGGA
The DNA here is from genome assembly GCA_029239545.1 of Paenibacillus sp. GTDB lineage: Bacteria > Bacillota > Bacilli > Paenibacillales > NBRC-103111 > Paenibacillus_AA. Next base: position 5,299 of record JARBUQ010000218.1, on the reverse strand, counting down.
TAACCCACACGGTTATGGCAGGATTATTCGGAATGATCAAGGGTATGTGACCCGAATTGTCGAGCAGAAGGATTGTTCTCCTGAACAACACCTTGTTCAGGAGATAAACACTGGGATTTGCTGCTTTGACAAAAAGAAATTGTTTGCCGCACTTAAGGAAGTGAAGAACGAGAACTCCCAGCAAGAGTTCTATTTGACCGATGTAATCGGCATATTAAGCGATGCGGGTGAGAAGGTAGCCGGATACTGTACCCCTGATTCCTCTGAAGGAATGGGCATCAATGACAGAGTTCAGCTAGCGGAAGCCGAGCAAGCGATGCGCGCACGAATCAATCGAAAGCACATGTTGAATGGGGTTACGATTATTGACCCTCACAACACTTATATCGAGAAGGAGGTTCTCATTGGCGCAGACACTGTGCTGCAGCCTGGAACCCTTCTCAGAGGAAAGACGATTATTGGAGAGCAATGCGACATAGGACCCCATGCGGACATCACGGATTCCATTGTGGCCAATCAGGTAAGTATCCAGCATTCTGTACTGCTCGAAGCGGAAGTGGGAGAAGAAACCTCAGTGGGACCTTATGCGTACTTACGGCCAGGCGCGCGAATCGGGAGTCATGTCAAGATTGGTGATTTTGTAGAGATCAAGAATGCTGCGATTGGCGACGGTACGAAGGTATCCCATCTGAGCTATATCGGGGATGCGGCGGTAGGTAAGAACGTGAACATCGGTTGCGGCGCGATAACTGTCAATTATGATGGCTTCAACAAGAATTTGACGGAAATCGGGGACGATGCGTTCGTGGGCAGTAATGTGAATTTGATTGCTCCTGTCAAAATTGGTGAGGGCGCGTATGTGGTTGCAGGTTCTACCATAACGCATGAAGTGGAAGCAGGGGATGTTGCGATTGCCCGGGAAAGACAGACCAACAAACCAGGCTACGCCGACAAGCTCAGGCAGAGATTTAAGGGGATCAAAGCAAAAAAACAATAAACTGCGGTTCGAATCTCCTTCAGATGGGTAAAGTATCAGGGAATGCTTAGAAGTCTGAAGGAGGTTTCCTGTAAATGGACAATAATTTGAAGGTCGAACTACGCGGAATGAATGCAACTCGCTCAGAGCTAAGACAGATGCGAGCAAACGGACGTATCCCGGCTGTCGTATATGGCAAGACAATCGGCAGCTTGCCTATCTCGGTTGACGAGAAGACACTGACTTCGCTGCTGAGAAGCCACCACAACGGAGTGATAACGATGGACATGCCTGATAAGGGCACCCATCCAGTTATGGTAAGTGGTGTCGATCGCCATAAGCTCAATAGAAATGTTCTGCACATTGACTTCCATCAGATCAATATGAATGAACCTGTTCAAGCCAAAGTAGCGGTCGAAATTGTAGGTGAATCTCCAGGGGTCAAAGAAGGAGGCGTCCTAACTGTACTTCTGCATGAAGTAGAGGTCAGATGTTTGCCCGACCGACTGCCTACAGAAATCCGTTTCGATATCAGCGAGCTGGGAACAGGTGACAGCGTGTTGGCCGGCGACTTGGAGCTGCCATCTGATGTGGAGCTCAAGACGGATATTCAGGCCGTTGTCGTGACGATTCTTGTGCCTCAGAAAGCTGTTGAAGAGACAGTGGAGGAAATCGGGGATACGAAGGAAGCTCAAGCGGAGGCCGAGACTGAAGCGGCAGAGACTCATTAATTGTGCTCCCTAACATGTTCAGCGCGCAACAATAGAGCTTCACCAATGCAAAAGGGTTACGTTCCTCTTGGAATCGTAACCCTTTTGTCGTAAAATCATACTGTCGTTAGTAACCCGGTCTTGAAACGAATGTAAAACACTCTCGACAATAGTAAGTATGATTCATTTTGATGAAAGTATTTGTACACCGCTCTGCGATGCCAATATCTCGATGAAGATCTGCCAAGTAAATCTGAATCGGCACCCCGTATTCAATATGATCTTGAAAGTGTCGGTCATCTGTTATCACTTGACCGTTGGTATACATACGTTCACCTGCGCTTAACCGTAGAATAGGATATGAGCTATGACAATTCACAGGTACGTTTTGTTGCAGAAAAACAAAATTTTTGGAGGAAAATAGTATGAAGTGGATTGTAGGTCTTGGAAATCCGGGAGGACAGTATGCTGGAACCAGGCATAATGTAGGATTCATGGCTGTTGACGAGGCCGCTAAAGCCTGGGGGATATCGGTTACACAAGCGAAATTCAAAGCCCTTGTAGGTGAAGGGCACGTTAAGGGTGAGAAAGTTCTCCTTATGAAGCCCATGACTTATATGAACTTATCCGGAGAATCGATACGGGCCATGCTTGATTTCTACAAAGCGGATATTCAGGACGGTCTGGTGCTCTATGATGATATGGACACGGTATTCGGACAAATTCGTCTGCGCTATCAAGGCAGTCCTGGGGGACACAACGGCATTAAGTCGATCATCCAGCATACTGGAACTGCCATCTTCAATCGGATTAGAATCGGCATCTCGAGGCCCGTTCCTGGTACCGATATCGCCAATTATGTACTGTCGGACTTCCGTAAGGAGGAAGTGAAGGAACTGCCATTCGTACTGGGCACAACACTGGAAGCGATGGAATTCTCCCTTGCCCATACGTTCGAGAAGACGATGGCGAAGTTTAACAAATAGAAGGTATCGAGGCTAAAAGACTCCATTCCTGTCCATACTAGAATGCATAATCAACTTGCATAGGAAGGGATGGGGAGGCATACGATGACTGTAAATTATATTTGTCGACATTGCGGATCAGAAATGGGTCGAATTCACAATGAACAGGTCAGTGAATACCGCCTGGGGTTCCATTTCTTGACCCCTGAGGAACGGGGAGATATAATAACTTATAACAACAGCAGCGGAGACGTAACGGTTAAGCTGACCTGCGTATATTGCGAGCAAGCACTCGAAGCGAATCCAGAACTTAACCTGGTGAGTAACCCACTGCAGTAGCGGTCCTAATTTAGCAGAGCAAGACCTTGGCAGGCTCGCCTAGGTCTTCTTTTTGGTGGTTTTTTGAAGGAGGGTAATTTTATGCAAACAATTGTTCAGAGTTTCTCTGAAGATCTGGATTTTCAAACTATCGTGTCTGGCGTACAATCGGGCATGAGAGAGCAATTAGTATCGGGTCTATCCGGATCGTCACGGCAAGTTATGATAGCGGCTCTGGCAGAGCAGTTGAATCGCCCCTTGGTTGTGGTCACCCATAACATGTTCTCTGCGCAAAAAATAATAGAGGATCTGTTGGAGTGTTTGCCGGCGGATCAAGTCATTCTATACCCGGCAAATGAATTGTTGGTTACGGAGGCCGCTATTGCCAGCCCCGAAACAATGGCTCAAAGAATCGATGCCCTGACCCGTCTGTCCAATCATTTCAGAGGGGTGCTTGTTGCGCCTTTTGCCGGTGTTCGCAAGCTGATTCCGACAGGGAGCATATTTGCAGAATCCCGATTTAGCTTGATGGTGGGGCAGAGTGTTCAATTGGATGAGCTCCTTCTTAAGTTCGTAGCTCTGGGTTATGAACGGGTCGAGCGAGTGGATGCAAAGGGGCAGATGAGTGTGCGGGGCGGCATTCTGGATTTCTTCCCGCTTACATCCGATACTCCTTATCGGGTAGAGTTGTTTGATGTGGAAATAGATTCAATCCGCAGCTTCGATGTAACGGATCAACGCTCCATCAATAAATTCGACTCGGTAGAAATTACGCCATGTCAAGAAATCATAGCGGACAGTAAGCGTTTACAAAACGCAGCCCAGCATGCTTCGGAACTGTTGCAGGAGCAGCTGGCCAAAATGTCCGATAGGACTGTAAAGGATAAGCTTAAAGCAGAAATAGGACATGATATTGATCGAATGAGGGAAGGGCAGCATTTTCCTGGGATCAATAAGTACATATCCTTGCTGTATCCGGAACGTCATACGCTTCTGAACTACATCGCCAAGGACGCTGTGCTGATTATTGATGAGCCGGCCCGTCTGCAGGAAACCGCGAAGCAACTGGATCGTGACGAGGCGGAGTGGACGACCAGTCTGCTGCAAGATGGCAAAACGCTGCCGGGCTTTGTATTGTCTAAACCGTATGAATCTCTGCTGCATCGCACTTCCTATCCGACCTTATATTTGTCCTTATTCCTTCGTCAAGTCCCTCAGACTCAGCCGCAAAACATCGTCAATTTCATGTGCCGGGGGATGCAAAATTTCCATGGGCAGATGAATGTGCTCAAGTCGGAAATGGACCGTTGGAAGAAGACAGGAACTCGTGTCATCGTCCTGGCTAATGGAGAAGACCGGATCGAACGAGTTCGCAGAGTGCTGAATGATTATGACATCGAGGAACCTAAGATCGTTAACGGCAATCTGCAGCTGGGGTTCGAGCTTCCTTCCGTGCGGCTGGTTGTTGTAACCGAAGGAGAGATGTTCACCCAGAAAAATCGTAAAGCGCGCAAAGTAGAGAAAAAGATCGACAATGCGGAACGAATTAAAAGCTACAGTGAGCTCAAGGTAGGCGATTATGTCGTTCATGTGAACCATGGGATAGGCCGATACATGGGCATTGGCACGCTTGAGATCAACGGGATGCATAAGGATTACATGCATATCCTGTATGCTGGGGGAGATAAGCTGTCCGTACCGATCGAACAGATCGACCTCATTCAGAAGTATGTGGGCTCCGAGGAGAAGGAGCCGAAGGTATACAAGCTCGGTGGAGCCGAGTGGGCTAAGGTCAAGAGCAAGGTGCGCAGCACGGTTCAGGATATCGCGGATGATCTAATCAAGCTGTATGCCGAGCGTCAACTGACGACAGGGTATGCCTTTAACTCGGATACCCCTTATCAGCAGGAGTTCGAGGGGATGTTCCCCTATGAGGAAACCGTCGATCAGCTTCGCGCTATTGAAGAAATTAAGAAGGATATGGAAGAGCCTCGTCCTATGGATCGTCTGTTATGTGGGGATGTGGGCTACGGGAAAACAGAAGTGGCCATACGCGCAGCGTTCAAGTCGGCCATCGACGGGAAGCAGGTGGCGGTTCTCGTTCCTACGACCATTCTTGCTCAACAGCATTATGAGACATTCCGTGAGCGATTCTCTGGCTATCCGTTCAATATTCAGGTGTTAAGCCGCTTCCGCTCCAAAAAGGAGCAAACCGATACGATGAAGGGCATCAAAGCGGGTACGGTTGATGTTGTCATCGGCACGCATCGACTCCTATCGGCGGATGTGCAGTTCAGGGAGTTGGGTTTGTTAATTGTGGATGAGGAGCA
>JARBUQ010000217.1 GCA_029239545.1 Paenibacillus sp. | reverse complement strand
CCCGTCGTAAGAAGGCGGAGATCAGCGTGACACCTGGAATTGCACAATCTCTGGCAGAAAATGCTGAAGGTGGCTTGGTTAGGATTGGAGGATTAACTCCTTATCATACACCGGGCCATTCCCCAGGTCATGTCGTTTATTATCATGAACACGATCGTGTGCTGTTGGCGGGAGATCTGTTCACCTCAAGGAAAGGACAATTGCGCAAGCCAATGGCGATGTTCACAGCAGATATGGCGGAAGCGATGAGAAGCGCTGCCATTGTCGGGAAGCTTAAACCAGCAAGACTTGAAGTATGCCATGGGCAATCGGTCCTTCAACCAGCCGAACAATTGGACCAGTATGTAAGCAGTAGGCGTACGGGATAACTGGGGTTCGAAGCTATAGTGAGAAAATGATCAATTGTGAGAAACCTGACTATTGAACGTTTCGCGCTTATCTCTGTATAGTAGAGGCAGCCTATCCTACTATCGTACACAGCTGTTAACGAGGCGGTCAATGTTTTGGAGCAAGCAGGTTGATGGGATAAGAGAGGATGAATGAGGAGGAAGGACGATGATCACATTAACTGGATTTTCTGACGAAATATCTTCGGATCTCGATATGCAATTGCATGTGCTGGATTCGCTGGGAATAAAGCATCTCGAACTGCGTGGAGTTTGGGGCAAAAATGTGCTTGATCTGAGCGTTAATGAAGCTGCCGAAATTAAGGAGAACCTCGACAAACGGGGGTTTCGCGTTTCTGCAATCGCATCGCCTATTGGTAAAATCAAAATCACTGACGACTTCGGACCGCATCTGGAGCAATTCGAACGGGCCTTGGATCTTGCTATTTATTTCGGTGCCCCGTTTATCCGGATTTTTTCTTTTTATATTGCGGATAAGCAGTATGATGAGCATCGTGATGAGGTGTTCTCGAGGATTCAGGCAATCATTCAGATCGCTGCCAGCAGAGGGATCGTCTTGCTGCACGAGAATGAGAGTCATATTTACGGGGATACTGGGGTGCGCTGTCTCGATCTGCTGCAGTCCTGCGAGTCGCCGAATTGGCTCGCGGCTTTCGATCCGGCCAATTTCGTACAATGCGGCGTGCGGCCGATGACCGAAGCCTATCCGCTGCTTGAGCCCTTCATCGCGTATGTTCACGTGAAGGATGCTTTGGCCGCAACTGGGCAAGTCGTACCAGCCGGTAGAGGAGACGGGCAGCTGAGGGAATTGATTGCAGCGCTGAAAGCGAAGGGATATGAAGGTTATTTTTCAATTGAACCTCATCTTGCCGCGCACGATCCCTATAAAGGTCGAACAGGACCGGAATTGTTCGAAGTCGCTGCGAAAGCGCTGCAGGAGCTGCTCCGAGAGGCTAATGTGGAATGGAAGTAATGGAGGGACTTTCGTCGGTATGCTGCGGCGATAGTCTCTTCATTAATGATCTTAATAAAAGTATTATAGATAATTAAACAAGGGGCGAATCGAATCAATGAAAGATACAAACCGGAAGGTTATCGCAATGAAATTCGAAGGTTACCGCCGGTGGCTGTTGTCTTATCTTCCGATTCTGTATATCGTGACAGCGGCTCTGCTATTTATCTTCTTCATGGCAATGAGCAGTTATGCACACAGGCAGACCTTGCAGGCGAATGAAACTTACGCCGAAAACGTACTCAGGACGGTAGATTCGACTCTTCATTTTACTGAAATGACGATGATCAAAGAGCTGCTGACTAATGATTTGATGAGGCAGTTTTTTGATCAATCCGGTCGGTTAATGAGTTCTTATGATACATTCATGCTCTCCGAGCGACTTTCCGACTGGGCCACGATGATGCAGCCGATCGGTTCCATCTATTTGTATCGCAGCTCCGACCATACCGTGCTGAGCTCGGAAACGATGCTGCCGCTTAAAGAATTTGGTGACAGCGCTTTCATAGAGGGCTTTTTCCGTGATCCGCCCCCTTATGCCTGGACAGAAGCTCGCCAGTATCGGCAGTTTGTTGGAGAAGGTGGAGGCACGAAGGTGATTTCGCTCGTCAAGCCGGTGCCGCTCTTAACAGGAAGCCAGGGGCTCATTGTGGTCAATCTTCGAATAACGGAGCTTGAATCACTTATAGATGGGCCATCCACGACAGGCCTGCACAACTATCAGATTATTGACTCGGCCGGAAACCCTTTCCTCGGGACGAAACAAGCCATATCAGAGCCGGCCTCCCGGCTGCAATCGTCTTACACGGGATGGACAATCATTACCGACTTCGCCCACAAAAAAACATTCGATCTCCTGTCCACCTTTTCTGTTATTTGGTTTACCGCAGGGGTCGTAACGGTTGCCGTCGGGACGATCTGGATGATCTATGTCGTCAGGCACAACTACCGGCCGATCGAACGGATAAAAGCTACACTTATGAATGTGAATGGCGATGCTGTCGGCCGCTCGTCTGTAGATGAATTCGCGTTCGTCACCACTTCTCTGGAACAATTGATAGAGACATCGCGAAGTTATGAGCAGACGTACAAAGAAAGCATGCTTATGCGAAGAAAGTGGTTGTTTCTGCAGCTGATCGAGGGTAATCAGCCAACGGATGAGGAATGGAAAGCGGAAATAAATCGTCTGAGCCTGCCCGAGTCATTCGACGTGCTTATTGCTTCCATTGTCGAGATAGATGGTTACTCGGATTTCATTCGAGACTACTCAAACGAAGATCAGAATTTGATCAAGTTCGTTTTCACAAGTGTGGTCAAGGAAATTGTCGAGGATTTGCCGATTCAAGTATGGTGTGAATGGATCAAACAGGAGCAGTTGGGTGTTCTGCTCACTCTGCAAGATCATCATCAGGAGCCCTTGGATATTGCAAGGCAGTTCGGTGATCGAGTGCAGTCGTGGACCGAGCAGCACATGAATCTAACCGTTACGATTGCTACGGGAGGGGCTGCTTTGAAGCTGGCGGATATTTCCCGTTCCTTCCACGAGGCGCTGGAAGCGCTGCAGTACAAATCAGCGATTGGGGGCAATCGTGTAATCACATATGATGAAATGCTTGGTTTCCCGCAGGCCAAGCTGTACAAGCATCTGCAGGATATCAGGCTGCTGGCCGAATATTACCGCGGCGGTGATGAGAGCTGGAAACGGTATTTGGAAAAATTGTTTGCCGGTTTGAAAGCCTCGATGATCCGAAAGGACGATATAATCAGCCTCATGAAACATGTCATTTACACCTTTGATAAAGAAATGATGACACTGCCAGACCAGATGAGTGCCGTTTGGGAGCACGAAGCTGCGCCGCATCTCAGACAATTTATCGAGAGCTTTTACGATCTGGAGGATCTTGAGAATCGCTTTATGCGCAAGCTCCACGAGACAGAGGACATCATTAAGCAGCTTCGCGAGAACCGGGATAGCCCAATGATGATCAGCAAAGTCAAAGGATATATTGATGCTCATTACGGGGATTCAGATCTGTCTCTTGACCTGCTAAGCGACAGGTTCAAGCTGAACCTGAAGAGCTTGAGCCGTATGTTCAAAGAAGAAACCGGCGAGAACTTCATCGATTATTTAACAAAATTGCGAATCGAGCATGCGAAGCAGATGCTGCTTGCCTATCCGAATGATCCGGTACAGCACATATCGAGTAAAGTTGGTTATCTTCATGTGAATACGTTCATCCGTGTGTTCAAAAAACAAGTAGGAATGACGCCTGGAGAATACCGAAAAGCCCTTGCATAAACGGCAAGAGAAAATTGCACATCCATAAGAAAATGGCCGATCATCGATCTAAACTTTCGTTCCACTTATCTTGTTTCGTCTCAGAACGAATTTTGCACATTGTAAGAAATCTGCAGATTGCCGCCGCCGCTTCAGCCCTTTATTCTAAGGGTGCTGCAGTAACCGGTTGCCGGAACCGGAATAATCGATCACAGTTTATGAAAGGGTGAGCAATCCATTATGTTTCAATTACGGCGCGGCGTCAGACAAAACATCCCTCTATTTCTGATGTTTGCTCCGGTACTGCTTTTTTATGTAATTTTCAAGTATGTGCCCATGTTCGGCATTATAATTGCTTTTAAACATTACAACTTTGCAGACGGAGTGCTGCATAGTCCCTGGGCAGGTCTGGATTATTTCAAGATGCTGTTCCAGAATCCCCAAGCAATCAATGTGATTCGGAATACGTTTCTAATCGGCTCTATCTCTCTTATTGTCGGATTCCCCTTTCCGATTATTGTAGCTATCATGTTGAACGAATTGCGAAGAATGTGGTTCAAACGAACGGTGCAAACATTGATCTATTTGCCGCATTTTTTATCCTGGGTCATTGTGGGCGGCATCGTCGTGACGTTTTTTGCCCAGGAATCCGGCATTATCAATCATTATGTAAAGCTGATTACCGGAGATGTGTACCCTTTTCTGTACAAGCATGTGTCGTGGATGTTTATTTTTCTCGGTTCAGGCATTTGGAAGGAAGCAGGATTCGGCGCCATTATTTATTTGGCTGCTCTAACGGCGATTGACCCAAGTCTGTATGAATCTGCGAGTATTGATGGCGCTTCCAAATGGCGCCAAATTGTTAATATTACGCTGCCGGGCATCGCACCCACCATTGTCGTGATGATGATCCTGAATATTGGCCATGTTTTGGAAGTTGGGTTCGACAAAGTGTATGTGCTGCAGAACCCGGTGGTGGAAAATATGACCGATGTAATCAGCACTTTCATCTATCGGGTCGGCATACAGGGGGCACAGTTCAGTTTTACATCAGCCATTGGTTTGTTCGAATCGGTCGTTGGATTTACTCTGGTATACTTCGCCAATCGGACAGCGAGAAGATTTGGTCACGGATTTTGGTAGAAAGGATGACTCCATAGTGAAACCGTCTTTAGGCGAAAAGGTGTTTCTCAGCTTCAACGCCCTGCTCCTTACACTTGCCGCGCTCAGTTGTTTGCTGCCGATCGTCCATGTGGCTTCCCTCAGCCTGAGCGACCAGCACTCCATTCTCTCTGGCGCCGTCAATATATTACCGCGAGGGTTGAATCTGGATTCCTATAAGCTGCTCATCGAAGGGACCCGCATCCTTAGATCGTTGTGGAACAGCGTTCTGATTACAGGGGTCGGGACGGCATTAAGCATGTTATTTACGATTATGGCGGCTTATCCGCTCTCCAAGAGGTATATGTTCGGCCGTCGTTTTTTCACGTTGGCGATCGTATTTACTATGCTGTTCAGCGGAGGATTAATCCCTTCCTTTCTCGTTATCAAAAGCTTGGGACTTCTGGACACATACGGCGCCATCTGGCTGCCATCCCTTGTCAGCACGTTCTATATGTTGATTATGCGGACATTTTTTGAAGGCTTGCCTGCAGAAATGGAAGAGGCGGCTCGTATTGACGGCAGCGGAGAGTGGGGCTATCTAATGAAAATTGCCTTGCCGCTCTCGCTCCCCATGCTCGCTACAATTTCATTATTTTACGGAGTCTCCTATTGGAACTCTTTCTTTAGTCTGCTGATCTTCATCCAGAGCTCGGAGAAATATAATCTGGCTGTGCTGGTTCAACAAATGGTGCAGAGCCAGTCCCTGCTCCAAGAGGTGAACAACAGTCAGTCCCTGGAACAGGCAACAGTAACACCGGAAGGCATCAAGGCCGCAGCTATTATGGTGATGATTGTCCCGATGCTGCTCGTGTATCCGTTTCTGCAAAAGTATTTCGTAAAAGGCGCCATGATCGGCGCGATCAAAGGCTAAATCGTATGATCAATCGAAAGGGTGGTCCCATTCCATGAAAAACAGCCGCAAACCCAATTCCAAAGCTTTACTAACTGTAAGTATGACGTGCGCATTTGCCCTGCTCGCAGCATGCAGCAACTCGGGAGAGAATGACGAAGGCTCCAGCAAGCCTTCGAATTCAGCCAATCCATCGGCATCCGTAAAGCCTGCAGAACCGGCCAAACGGGGAAACATAAGTGTTTCGATTTACGACCGGGGCAACATTCCTGCGGAGGAAGGCTCCCCAGTCAAAAACAGGTGGACAGATTATATCAATCAGAATGGTCCGGCCAACGTTACATTCGTACCGGTTCCGCGTGCAGAAGCGATTCAAAAGCTGAATGCTCTGTTTGCTGCTGGCTCTGCTCCCGACCTCGTGCTGGAGTACACCGCTTCCTTCCAAAACCAACTGTACACACAAAAGCAGCTTATGCCGCTTGACGATGTAATCGAAAAAAGCAGTACGGAATATAAAGCTTTACTGAAAAAATATCCGATTCTGAAAAAGCTGGGTACCAAGGAGGATGGCAAATTATACGGCATCGGTGTTGTAGGCCCCGTCACACCTAACCATGTATTGTATGTGCGCGCAGATTGGCTCAAAAAGCTGAATTTGGCTGTTCCTCAGACGACCGAGGAGCTGTATCAGGTCATAAAGGCGTTCGTGGAGCGCGATCCGGATAGCAACGGGAAAAAAGATACGTTCGGGATCAATCTAAGCTTTGTCGGCGGATCGATTATTAACGCAATGTACGGGTATTCGGAGTGGAAAATTGAAAACGGTCAATATAAGCATGCCTGGAATCAGGCAAAAGCCGCAACCGCTTTCAAGAAACGTCTGTATGATGACGGGCTCACGGATAAAGATTTCCTGACCGACAAGAACGGCCAGAAGGCACAGCAGGATTTCATTAATGGCAAGCTGGGGTTGTTCGGAGCGAACGCAGGGGCAGCCTCAGCGTTGGGCTTGCAGCTGTACGAGTCGTTCAAGAAGAACAATCCGGACGGAGAGATGATTCCTATTCCGCTTCCCAAGAGCGAGTTCGGCCAATTCAGTCCGGCTCTAGGGGCACCGGTTTCGATTACTGGTGTAGTCAACGTCAAAACGAAAGAGCCGGCCGCAGTTTTCCAATATATTGACTTTGTTCTCCGAGAGGCCAAGACGATGAAATACGGAGTAGAAGGCACCCATTACAAAAAAGAAGGAAACGGCTGTGCCGCTCCGATCAACGCTGAAAAAAATCAGAAGGAGCTATCCTGGAACGCGGATTATCAGATGTTCATTTCGCCGATTATTTTTGGCGAGTGCGCCAAATACATCACTCAGTTGAATCTCAATGTGCCTACACAGAAGGAATTTTATGATATCGCGATCCAGGCAGAGAAAGCATATGTAACACCTGATCGACCCCTATATTACGACATAGACAATGCCTCATTGCCTGCCTGGCCCCAAGAGCTGTTGATCAGCTTGGAGAGCGCTTCTAAAGCTGCCTCCGATATATGGTCAAGAGCCATTGTCAGCGGCGCGGAGTATTCGATTGAGAAAGCGGCGGATAATGCCAAAGCAGCCTGGGATAGTGCAGGAGGCGCCAAGCTGGATGAGTTTATCGAGAAATGGTACAGCGAGAACAAGGACAGTGTAGTTCATACGAAGGATTGGTACTCGATTCAGAATTAATAAGACAGACGGTATAAGTTGAACGAGCTTTCGTTCAGCTTATACA
>JARBUQ010000216.1 GCA_029239545.1 Paenibacillus sp. | reverse complement strand
CGCCTAAATAGTCGGATGCCTCCGATAGTCTCGGCTTTAACCTGACAACATTGAGCCGATCCCCGCCACCTCTGCTGCCTCCTGTCGAGCTTGACTCCCCACTCCCGCTCACTTCCGCTCATTTCCGGTCTCTCCCCCGACGCACGTTGCCGCTGTATAAGACCTGCTTCATCACTTGCTCACCACATGTGTCACTTTTTAAATCCCGCACTCCGACTGCGATTGCCCCAAATCAAAGCTACACCCGCGAATACAGCCGCTATAATAAAGGGCAAATATTTAATCCCGATAGCCCGATCAAACACGAAGTGCGCAATAATCGCGATTCCTTCGCTTAACAGTAACCCTGCAACAAACCCAACAACCAGCGCGATCAGCACCGTTCTCCAAATATTCACCGCAATTGTCCTCCTCCTATAAGATGCCATGCCTTCCATACAACTCTTATCGACAACCAGAACAAAACCAATGCTATTACCGGATGCAGCGCTCCGACTTCAGGGACTATACTTGTGAAATTAGCAGTGAAATACATGATGAAGATCATGGCGAATAGAGCAAAGCTTTGCCACAGCAAGGCTCTGCCAACACGTCCTGTGAATCCGGCAATGAGCATTAAAAAAGGTACAAATTCAATAAAATGCACGAAGGTCCTATGTTTCGCCCAATTACCCGGATCTACGAACACGGACAATCCCGCGAGAAATACTTGCAAAGTCACACATACTGCGAAAATAACAGCAATTCCCAAGAAAAGTATACGTCCCATTTTTGCCCAACCGCCTACCAGTCTACCCCCACTACCCTGAGTAACCGTCCGTTTATCAGCTTGTACCGCACTCATTCTAACCTCTCCCGTTCCTCTATATGGTTGTCGCAGCAGTCTGCCTGTTTCTCACTCTAAGTGCCGCAGTAGTTAACGTTGATAATTGCATCTTATCAAATGAATGTTGTGAACTTGTGAATATCCCATTCGATTTCAGTGAATTTATGCCACACCGTTTGGAACAAGCTATAATGTGAGGAAGTGTGTATGAATTATTAACCGAACTAAATATACAGGTGGTGAAAAAAATGTCACATACGCTGCTGCTCGTGGATGATGAGGTAAAGGTGCTTGAATTCATGGAGCCCTTCCTGCGTCAGGAAGGATTTCTCACGCTTACAGCACGGACAGGCACCGAAGCACTACGGATCGCAAAGGAACGCAAGCCGGATCTGGTTGTGCTCGATTGGATGCTGCCAGAGATGAGTGGAATTACTGTATGTCAGGAGCTGCGTAAAATGGGGCGCACTGGCATTATTATGGTGACGGCCCGAGCAGAGGAGACGGATAAAATAATTGGGCTGGAGGTCGGTGCGGATGATTATATTACGAAGCCTTTTTCCTTGCGGGAGCTGGCGGCGCGGATTCGTTCGGTGCTCAGACGGATGGACGGGCAGGACAGTGCGGAGGAGATTCTGAAACGCGGAGAGCTGACCATATCCGAAGCGCAATATCGTGTGTGGAAGCGCGGTGAAGAAATGACGCTTACGCCGACTCAGTTCAAGCTGCTGCTTACGTTGGCCTCCAAGCCAGGCATCGTATACAGCCGGCTGCAGCTGCTGCGAAGCCTGCTCGAGGACGACATTCTCAATGATGAGCGGACCGTAGATGCACATATCAGCCATATTCGCCGCAAAATCGAGGATGATCCCGCCTCCCCTGTTTACATTCAAACTGTATACGGATTCGGCTATCGATTCGGTGATCGTTTATGAGTGTCCGGCGCAAGCTTTTTATTACAATGGCATCATTTATAGTGGGCATGGGGCTTCTGTTCGCCTTCATAACACAGATCGTGCAGCAAGATATTCTTATGATTATGGTGGAATCAACCAGAAAGGAGGAAGTAAAACAGCTGTCAGACCTTTTGACAGATTATTATTCGCAGCATAACCATTCCTGGGAGGGAGTCCACGATCTGGACGACGATAAACGGGTCGTTTCAACTCGCAATAACGAAGGCAGCATCCTCTTGGTGGCGCAAGATCCAGCCCATAGCGTCCTGTATTCGACAGGCGAAGCGGATCCACGCATGATCAAACGTTTTGGGATCCAGTCCAGCATAAGCATCGACAGCAACAAAGTCGCTACTCTTTATTACTACGACTCCGGTGTTGATTACATGTCCAAGCTGCGTATAGGAATTCTCGACTCCACAAGAGTCTTATTAATAATCGGGATGATCCTATTCACTCTGGTCTCTCTTCTGATAGTCTACTTGCTGGCCAGACGGTTAACGGCGCCTCTGAGGTCCCTGCTGCCAGTTATTGATCGGCTGGGAAAAGGAGAGTTCGGCATTCAGGCTCCCATTGTTACGAAGGATGAATACGGAAAAGTAGCGATGGCTGTTAACCGGATGTCCAAGCAGTTGGAGCATTCCGAGGAGCTCAGGAAAAATCTTTCTGCTGATGTAGCCCATGAGCTGCGGACCCCGCTTACGATCATCCAGGGGAAGCTCGAGCTCGCTCAGCAGCATGCAGAGCCGATCGATCCCGAGCAGCTGCTCCCTCTGCAGGATGAGCTGATCCGGCTGACCCGACTTGTCGACGATCTACAGCAATTGTCGCTGGCCGAAGCCCAACAGCTCCCTCTTGATCGCAGCTCCACGGACATGCTAGCTTTGTTGCGAAGAATAGTCGAACGCATTCAACCTGACGCCGAGCACAAAGCCATCAAGCTCACCTTGGAATGCCATACCGACATGACTGTCCTGTATGTGGATTCCAATCGAATTACACAAGTGTTTTTCAATTTGCTGGTCAATGCTATTCGCTATACCCCTAACGGAGGAGCGGTTAAGGTCTGCCTTGAGAAAAGAACAAACATTAACAGTACTAAGCATTCTGCCAAGAATAGCGATATTACAGGGAGTTTGCATATATCAATCGCGGACAATGGAGCCGGCATCCCAGCCGAGCATCTGCCTAACCTGTTCAACCGGTTCTATCGAACCGATCAGGCAAGGAATCGCAATAGCGGCGGCATGGGACTGGGACTTGCTATCGCCAGAGAATACGTGCTTGCTCACTCAGGCATGATTCACGTAGACAGCCAGCTAGGAAGCGGCACTACATTCACCGTTATTTTGCCTATAACAGCCTGATCCATATGCCCGTACTCTTATACCGAGGTAACCTTCGTTTGGCTTGTTTCCCGTTTGCTTCTTCTGCCAAATACCAGATACACGATAGCCATGTTCAACCCTGTAATCAAGAACAGTCCCAGGAACACATTGCTATAGATCGATGCTCCGGCTTGGGTTACCAATGGATTCAGCGAGAAGCTGCCTCCGGACTGGTCGATGATTTTGCTAACTATAGCTCCGGTTACTGCTCCTGCCATGAAATTCGTCAAGGTAAAAACCCCCATGCCCACCCCTGTCTGGCCTGCGGGAAGCAATGTTGAGACTAGCTTGGTCATGGAAGATTGCAGGAATGACATGCCGATATAACCAAAAATAAGACAGACCGCAATAATCCAGACCGCATATCCACTGAATGAGGACAACGTGAGTTGTCCTAGCAGCATTAGGCAAAGTCCGCAAAAAACCATAAACAAGCTGCCTCTCTGATCCGCCATTTTACCACCATAACGCCCCAATAAAGCAGCACTCATAGCACCTGGGAACATGATCAAGCCAATAGAGGTTGTATGCATAAGATTCACATGGCTAAGCATCATAGGGGTAATGAACATAATAGCGAACGAAGCCCCGAAGGCTAGAAACCCGCTGAGCAGGGCAACCCTGTAATTGGCATTACGCAACAAGGAGGGCTGTATGAAGGGCTGCTTGGCCATCCTGATTCTTAGGATAAATAAGGCTAGAAATACAGCACTGACTAACAGAATCCACCCGTTCCACTTGGTGATGCTCAGCATCAGCGAAGAGACCGCGCTGGCAAGCAGCAATGCACCTGGCAAGTCGAAGGTACCTGGCCGAACCTCCTCATCAGGCAGCCATCTCCTCAGAAAGGGCAAAGTAACCAAGGTGCCGATCGAGATGAGAAACAGGAATCGCCAGTGTAAGGTTCCTGAGACAAATCCTCCAACAATTGGACCAACTCCAGCGGCGAAGGAAATCGCCGCAGCAAGCACGCCAATCACTCGTCCCCGCTGCTGAGCGGGAAACATGCGGATCGGAATAAGCATGACAAGCGCCGGGATAGAGGATGCGCCTGCTGATTGAATAAGTCTTGCCGCAATAAGCAGGGGAAAGTTATTCGACATGAAGCCGATGATGGAACCGGCGGCAAACAACAATAAGCCGACTGTCAGCAGCGTTCTCATAGGATACATATCCGACAGCTTGCCATACGTAAGAGAACCTATCGCATATACGATAGAGTATCCGGTTACGACCCAGCTCGCAGTTGAAGGCATTAAGTCGAAGTGCTTGGCGATGTCCGGCAGGGCAATATTAAACATGGTTACATTCATAACCGAGAAGAGCAGGATGAAACAGAGCAGCTTCACCAGTTTCTCCTCATTGCCCGTGCCTGTTCCGCCTTTGGATAACCCGTTTATATCTTGGACACTCATCTTTAGCACCTCGCTTTAGATTTGTTAGTATTCACTAACATTCAGCTATCAAAAAAACTAGGGTGTCATTCCCCTAGCTAACAACTCGATATTCGCACTGATGATCTGTTGTAGAGTTTGGCTTGCGGTAAATGTATCAGTGGGCAGCTTGCTCATGAATGCCCCGAAATTGAGCCACATGAAAGCAATTGCTTGCGCCTCCAGATTCGCTTCCTTGATAATCTTGCCCCTACTCTGCATAGTCGTGAAATACTCGGTTAATCTTTTCTGCAATTGCTGGGGATGCTTGTGCACCCTCTCCTTCAATCCAGGCAAATCTACTCCATCCTTCTGGATGATCTGGATTAATTTGCGATTGCGGTTCATGATCTCATGGTAGGTCCGGCTAATAAGCTCCAGATCCATGCGCAAATCCCAAACCAGCTTATCCTTGAACAGCTTCTCCATCTCACCGGAATAATAGAACCGATCCACCGCTTCCTCAAGCAAATTCTGCTTACTTCCGAAATGCCGGAACAATGTCATCTCACTGACACCAGCCGCTGCTGCAATCTCTTTCGTCGATACCCCTTTGTAACCTTTCTCGGCCATCAAGTTGATAACCTCGATTAACATCTTATCTTTGTTGCTTGTATTGTCACATATCTCCATCTTCTAACCCTTTCCGAATGTTAGTGACCACTAACACCTAAGAATGAATTATAGCTCCCGCCCTAACCAATGTCAATATGTGGGGGCAAGGATGTATTCAGGGATGCTTGTACAGAAGGCTGGAACAGGTTGTTGCGGAATTCTGTCGGTGATACCCCATAGGTTTTGCGGAATACCTTGGTGAAATAAGAAGCCTCCTCGAACCCTATATCCTCCGCTATCCGATAAATGGACAGGTCCGTATAAGTCAGCAGCTTCTCCGCTTCCCTCATCCGGATTTGCTTCAAATAATTCATCAGAGTAGTGCCCGTATGCTCCTTGAACAGGGTACACAAATAATTCGGAGTCAGATGAACAACGTCCGCCAGCTCCTGCAGCAAGATTTTCTCCCCTATCTGGGCTCTCAAATATTGTTTGACCGTAGCAACGGCATGATCTTCTGTGCGTACGTTTGCATTCTGTTCAAAGCCGTTAATCCTAACGGTTATATCCTCTACACGCAAAATCAGATCAAGGACTATGACAGACAAATACTCCTTGGTTGTCCCGTCCTTCCGGGCTTGCAAAATTCTCTGATAGCCTTCGAGCAAAAGAGGTCTTAGCGGACTTGGGACATACATTCTTGTGCGAAACAGCTCTGGTGAAGGACGCAGCGACCGGTTCGCTTCCAGCAAATCAAAAAAATGGATAGGCTTCGGCTCGCCATCCATATCTCTGAACAAAAATGTACACTCATAATTCGTCACGGGTGTCTGAGGATCGAAGAAGAAATGATGCGGCTCATTCGGATTAATAATGAACAGCATCCCCGCCTCTGCTTCCAGCGCTTCGTCGTTCACATAGAAAATCCCTTTGCCTTCCGTGATGTACATCAAATGAAAGACTGGATGTGAATGACGAGTAGAGACGCCTGTCTTCCTCACAGCCACAAGGTCCGTAGTAACGTGATCAATTCCACATAAGGTCGAGTTAATGTTTAACTGAAGCATTCGGTATCGAATCCTTTCGCTTATGTCTGCCTACGAAAGGATTCGATTCCAGTGATGCATTCTCCTCTTTATGGCGGCAGAGAATCCTGTTACACGCGATGATGCCTGTTTACTGTCGGATTAGCCAGCGCGTGCTCCCACTGACGGCTCCACTCTGCATGATCAATCAGTGTGTTCTTAGGATCTTTTGTTCTTACGGCAAAAGAAGGCTGGGATTCCCTCCCGGAATTGGCGCCTGTTTTGTGATAACGCAGATCGAGCGACCAACGGATTCGATCCGAAATATTGTCCGTGCTTCTATGTGGGGTGTACTTATTCATAATGACTATTCCACCCTTGCGGCATTCTGCTTTCATCGGCTCCCACTCCGGGAGCAGGGCCGGATCGATCGTAGTACCGCCCTCGGCCAGATGAGTCAAATACCCTTTGCGGAACTCGCCAGGCAAAATCTCCATGCAGCCCGTTTCCACGGTGGCATCTACAAGAGGCAGCCAGAACGTAATAATCTCGGAAGGATCGGAATCGGTATGGGTAACTGCAACATCCTGATGCCAAGGCACATTACCGTTGTAGCTGTTATGCTGCACCCCTGGCTGAGTCGGCAGCTTGTGGCGCAAATGCTGGATAGGGTTACAGCTGAGCTCACTGCCAAGCAAACATTCCGCAACATCGAGCAGATTGTCATTTTTCAGGAAATTGAATATGGCCTCTCCCCGGTATTCCATAATATCGAGCTTCTCCCCGATTTCCTTGCATTGGCGGTACAGCAGCGCATATCTGCGCTCGAAGGGCTCATCCTCGTGAAGCTCCGTTATTTTGCCCTCGCTGTGCAGCTTCTTTGCCCTCTCATCGATCAGAGCACTAAGCTCATCAATTAATGGCTGCAGATCCGCGTCCGTCAATACATCCTCTGCGATCAAGACACCATGGGTTTGAAATTCAATGATTTGCTCTAACGACAGTCTCATACGATCTCTCCTAATCCTGCATATTTGGAACTGTTACGAAATAAAGTCCCCACCATTTGGCTGAAAGAGCTTGCCGACTCTGGCACGCGGTTCGCCAAACAGGGCGGTAATTTCGTAACAGTTCCTTAGTATCTCGCTTCCTTCCCTTTTAGTATATTTACATAGCACCGCAGGCAACAGGGAGTTTATTACGGGGATGTTGTAAAATCTTCAGGTTTGACAAAAAAGAACCGTATTCGCGCAATGAATGCGTGAAGAACGGTTCTTCTTCTTTTTTTGGTTAAAGTTATCCAGCAGTATTAG